>CALCQT010000271.1 GCA_937894825.1 uncultured Anaerolineaceae bacterium | reverse complement strand
TATGGGATTAATCCATTGCGAATCACCGGCTCCAACTGGATTTTCAACGGCGTGATTGAGATGGATATCCTGCAGCACCACGCGGGATGGATGTTTTTCAGAGACTCCAATTGGACCTGGCCGTTGGGTGTGGCTCAAAACATGGGTTATCCAATTGGCGCTAATATCGCTTTTACCGATTCTATTCCACTCGTTTCGATCTTCTTTAAACTGTTCTCCGGATTTTTGCCGGAAAAGTTCCAGTTTCTCGGTTTATACACGCTGCTCAGTTTCGGGTTACAGGGGTCCGGAGCCGCCGTGCTGATCCGCATTTTCACCCGGGAAAAACGAATCGCCATCCTGGGTTGCATTCCATTTATTTTCTCATCCTGCATGCTGGAACGCGCATTCCGTCACACAGCGCTTGCCTCTCATTGGCTTATTCTCTTTGCTTTTGCCTTATTTTTCAAACAAAGAAAGGATCCTAAACCGCTTTGGTTCTGGTTGTTCGGCTGCCTGATTACATTGGCCATCGGGATTCATCCCTATTTGTTTGTGATGGTACTCTGCCTGTTTGTCTGCACAAGCTTAAGTTCTCTCCTGGAGAAAAATGAAAGGGGACTTACAAAAAAGAAGATCCTTTCTTTATCATTCATCAATTTATGCTTTCCTTTAATTGCCGGAGGGGCCATTGGCGTCCTTTCCGCCGGCCAGATTCGCCCGGCAAGCGGATTTGGAGAATATTCTTTAAATCTGAACCAATTTATCAACCCGACTGCCAAAGGGATCGACCGGTGGTCGCTTTTTATGAAAAAGCTGCCCCAAATCACGGGGCAGGAAGATGGTCTGTATTACGTAGGAGCCGGGATAATAATTTTTACCATTGGAATACTCTCGTTTTTGATTTATAAACTGTTTTCAGGCGGCAATATAAAAAACCGCTGCCGGAATTTCTTCCGATATTTATATAGTTATCGCGTTTTACTCGGCATGTGCGCCGGACTATTTCTTTTCTCGCTCAGCAATCTGATTACAGTCAATGAGCGAATTATTTTTTCCTATCCGCTCCCGCAATTTATCCTCTCGCTGTGTAATATTTTTCGTTCCAGCGGACGTTTTTTTACCGTAATCTACTATCTTTGGTTTTTGTGGGTTATTGTCGGGATCATCCGCCTATCCCCGCGGCATAAAAAAACCCTGCTCTTGTGCCTGGTTCTGATTCAAATTATTGATATTTATCCCGGGCTGGCCTATAAATATAACTATTTCCGGCAGGATTTTGAGCGGCCCTGGCTGAACCCAATCTGGGATGAAACTGGAAAAAGATATTCGAAAATGATCGTCCTGGGGGAAAACAGAGACCTTCAATTGGCGGGTTGGATCGCGGAACATCATCTTAAAACAAACATGATGTTCTCAGCAGCCATCCATCTACATCAATTCTGGGAGGAAACCGCTACGGAACGCGAGGCCTTGCTGGAGCATATCATTGCGGGCGGAATCCTGGAGAAAGACACGGTTTATATTTTTGATAATCAGGCCTGGCTTCCTGCCATCCGGGAAGGATTAAATCCGCTATATGAAATTATTCAAACGGATAATTATTATCGGATCTATTACCTTATTTTGCCCAAAGAAACAAGCTGACCAGATCAGAATGGATAGATGTATCCCTTCACTTCCTCCGCCGGCGTCACAGTCGCAACCTGAACCCGCACGTCATCAAAAGTCCTGAACTTATAAAGTTCAATCGTTCCTTCCACCGTCACCCAACTGTCAACTTCCAGGTCATCCGCTTTCTCATATTTGGAGAGCAGTCCCGACGGCATCAAATCCGCCGCACAGCAGGACATGACCAGCCGCGCCGGCACGAATTCATCCGCTTCCATCGCCTTTGCGTTTTTGAAGACAAAGCCCGTCATGGACACCTGAAATCCTTCATACTCATATTTGTGCAGGTAAATCTCCATAACCCAAGCGTAAAACGCATCGTTGTCGATCGTTATTCTTTTATTTTCAACGTCTAGCCCGGGCAGATTGCTCAGATTCACCGCCACGCCATTAATCATCGCACTGGCCCCGGTCGCATTCGCGGAAGAATCGTTCAGAAGCGGCGTCCCGACCGACATCACTTTGAGTTCCTGCGTTGGGCTCGCACCCGAAGAATCCTGTGCAGAAAACTCCGCTTGTGTAGCTGCGGCAGTCGGAACAACGGTCGCCGCCACAAAACCAGCGGCGGGGGCGGAAAGATCGGGTTGCGTTTGAAGAACCGTGCTGGAAAAAGTGGTACTGCTGCTATAACGGGACGCCAGATCGGAAGCGCTCAACGGTCGCTGCGGAATCAACAACAATGCGAGCGGAATGACCAACACAAAGCAGTGCAAAAAGCGCACCCGGTACTGCGGGCGAAACATCCGGCGCAGGCCGCTTGCGGCCCAAATCAGCAGGACTGCGGCGCTGAAATAGAGGTAACCCGCCATCCGCGGTGTAACGTATTGCAAATATTTTCCGCTGGCCGTCAAATAGACGATCGTCCCGGCGAAAAAGGAATAACACAGAAACTCCAGGAAAACCTGTGGATTAAATTCTTTTGCCTGCATTCAAAACCCTTTCTAGACGGTGAACAGAAAGACCACCGCAAAACAAACCAAAAACGTGATGATTGTCAGTTTCGCAATAAATCGTTTTGAGAAGCCGGAGGAGAGCATCATCATATTCTTGATATCCATCATCGGTCCAAAAACCAGGAAGCCCATCAAGGCGCTCATCGGGAATTGCCCGGCAAATACGCGCGCCACAACCGCATCGGAAGATGAACAAAGTGAAAGCACAAACGCCATCACCATCATAATCAAAATGGATACCGCCATTCCGGCGCCGCTTTGAACCGACACGAACATGTCCGTGCCGATCGTCTGAAAGATGGCCGAAATAAAAGTCCCGATGACCAAAAACTTGCCGACGTTAAAAAACTCGGACTGCGCATGCCGCAAAAAAAGGGCGGCTTTTTCCTTGAACGTGCTTTCGGGAGCCAGTTCCGTGTAACAGCCGCAACTGCATAAAACACTGTCCAGCCCGTTGTCCGAGCGCATTTCTTCACGCGAGGGAAAGATTATGAAAAGCAACCCGATCAGGATTGCCGCGATGATTCCCAGCGCGACCCGTCCAAAGACAATCCCCATATTCCCGTTAAACGCGTACCAGGTCGACAAAATCACAACCGGGTTGATCACCGGCGTCGCCGTCATAAACGTGACTGCCACCGGCAACGGCACGCCTTTTTTTACCAGGCTGCGAAAAATCGGGATCGAGGCACAGTCACAGACCGGGAGGAAAAAACCGGCGAAAATCGCGGTGACCATCCCCAGCCCATAGGATTTCGGAAAGCGCCGCTCAATAAAATCGCGGCTGACAAAGATTTGAATCGCCGAGGACAGCAGGACCCCGATCAACAGGAAGGGAATTGCCTGCAGGATCACGCCCAGAAATACGTTGACAACCAGCGTAAAAGGGATATTGACCAGATCAAACAACGGAGCCGCAACCATAATCAGCCCGACCACCACAAGGATCAAAAGGAAAAACAAATCAACCGAATTTGTTTTCCGCCGGGATAATTGCGCAGATAAGTCGGCATACGCCGTGATCGGATAGACGCCGGCGCCCGGATTGACCTCATTCAGGACCCGGCGGATGCGCTTAAAATCAGCTGTGTCTTCTGTGTTCCGCAACAATACAAAATCGCTGTTCGCGATCTGTTCCGGCAGCGCCGCGCCGGTCCGCCCCAGCAGCGTTTCAATCACATCCCCGTCCGCCACATGAATCACTTTTTGCAGCCGGCAAAGCGCCCGCAGCGCAGGCTGCAAAAGCAGCGCCTGCAACTCCGAGAAAGGAACCACACCGTTCCATTCGATCCAAATTTCTTGCGGATCCGATTGGCGAATCCATGCTTCAAGCTGAGAAACCACCTGATCCGGAACCTGTTCCAGCTCTTTTTTTATCACCTTCATCACCTGACAGTCCGAAGTATGGCTGACAAAGGCTTCTTCACCGATTTCAAACTGAATGACCAATTGCCGCGCCCTGGCCCAGTCACGACTACTCAGAAGATTATTCAGAAAAGTTGTTTTCCCGGCTTCCAGAAATCCGGTCACCACATAAACAGGTTTGGACAAATTGATTTACTCCTCCTGAAAAAGGCGTGTGATTTCCTGCCGGTTCAGATTCTGACCGATAATACTGAGCACACCGCCTTCGGTTTCACAATCCGTAATGCTGAGATCACCCGGAAGATACTGCAGGTTCACAAATCCGCCATCCACCGGCAGGATCCCTTTCGCCCGCACCACAAAACCATTCGCGTCATCCGTCAGCGCAGACATCTGCGCGGATAGCTTCGCTTTATTGAAAATCTTTTCCGTCTCAATCGTAATCGTGTCAAAAACCGCTTCAGCGGAATGATGATGGTCCTTCTCAAAGCCGGGTGTATACACTTGAGAGAGCGTCTCATCCAGTGTGCTTTTCCCAAACGACACAGAAAATCGCGGCTTTTTCCCATTTCCGTTCAGGCTCTCAGAAGCCAGAATCCTGTCCGCAGGAATCTGATCCCAGGGCTCAGAAAAAAGCGGGACCATCGGGTTCAATCGCTGAATCGCCTGCCGGGCATCCGCCACCCGTTCCGGGAACAAATCACAGCGGCTGAAGACGACCGCATCCGCCATCCGAACCTGATCTTCAAAAAACTCGCCAAAATTTTCAGCGTACATTTTGCAGCGCTTCACGTCCACAACGGTGATTTTTTGACGAACCGCCGCCAATGGCAGAATCGTTTCGTGCGTACAAGCTGTCAGGACATCGGAAAGCTTCCCAACGCCGGAAGGTTCAATCAATAAAATCTCAGGATTGAATTGATCCAATACCTCTTTCAAGGCCTGCAAAAAATTTCCGGTCAAACTGCAACAAATACAACCTGAATTGAGTTCACGCACCGCTACACCGCCGGCCTTCAGTAGTGCGGCGTCAACGCTGACTTCACCAAAATCGTTTTCAATCAGGACAACTTTTCTATTCTGAAACCCTTCCCGGAGCAATTTTTGGATCAGGGTCGTTTTCCCGGCGCCCAAAAAACCGGAAATAACATATATTTCAGCAGACATATATTTTTCCTTTAAGTTCGCAATAACCGACCTCTCCAACAGCCATCGGGCCAATTGCACCGAAGCTATTCGCGGCTATCGTCCAAAGCATAATTAACATTGTAATCAGGAATTCGCATTAACAACGCGCGTATGACATTAAATCGCGCATCAAAGCATAAAAGAAGCGTCAAATTAATTGCAAATGGAAAGCAATACGATATTAAACCGGCTGTTTCAGATAGGAGGGAAGTACGGTTGTTATGTATTACGACCAAAGCGCGAATCTATCAAAGCTCACAAAATCAAAATGAGCTATGGGGTAACAACAGGAACGAGTTCCGTTTGGCAGCTGTTGGTTAATTCCCCGATTTTTTGGGGAAACAATCTTTACAGCAGCCGTAGATTTCCAGGTTATGCCCCATCACATGGAAATTGTCATCTTCCAGCATCGGAAAAAACTTTTCCATCGGACAATTATCCATCGGAATGATTTTATGGCAACTGATACAAACGGCGTAATGCTTATGCTGGAAACGGTTCAACTCGTAAACGACCATCTCGTTATTCATAATGGTCAGCTTGTTAACCATTCCTTTTTTTACAAAAAGTTCCAGAATCCGATAGACGGTTGAAAGCCAAACCGAATCCCCGCTTCTTTCAATTTGAGAAAAAATATCCAGTGCGCTTAGTGGTTTATCGGCTTCTTCCAAAACCGAAAGCACCAGCATTCTGGGCCTGGTCTTTTTGATGCCATCAGGCCAGTCATTATGATCTCCTTCTATTTTTAAATCCATCTTCATCATTGTTCACCACTTTCTAGCGTTCTATGCCTGACCGGGCGACTGTCGAAATAGCGTCAGAATCTTCTTACCGGCCAAAAGCAAAACCAGACAGATCACACCGATCAAAACAATTGTACCGCCAGGTTTCAATCTCGCATAATAAGAAATAAATAATCCGGAAACTGTGAAAAGAATTGCAAAGAGGATGGAATAAACCACTGTCTGGAAGTAACTCTTTCCAACCTGCATTGCACAAGCCACAGGAACAACCATCAAGGATGAAACAATCAGCGCTCCGACTGTTCGCGCCGCGATGGATACTGTGACCGCGGTCAGGATCGTGAAAATAAAATTGATCGGCCCAACCGGAATACCGGCCAGCCGGGCGGCTCTTTCGTCCAAAGAGATAAAAAAAAGTTCCTTATAAAGCAGGATAAAAGTCAACAGCACGATACAACTGATACATGCCACAAGGATCAACTCGAAATCGCTGATCGCGACGATACTGCCGAACAGGAAACTATTGAAGTTGGCGTTATTCTTTACAAAACCGGATAAAACGCCGGCCAAACCGATACCGGCCGACATGACAATTGCGATGGACATTTCCGCATACTTCGGGATCCGCTTCCGGATTAATTCAATCCCGAACGCCGCGACAATACAAGTCACGACGGCGCCCAGAATCGGATTAATTCCGATAATCAACCCGGCAGCCACCCCGGCCAGCGAGGTATGGGAAAGTGCGTCCCCGATCATCGACAGTCGTTTCAGAACAACGATAATTCCGATGCAGGGAATAATCGCAGCCAGTAAAATACCAACGATAAACGCCCGCCGCATAAAATCGTATTCTAAAATCGCTAACATGACCCAATTCCCTTCCGCTGGAACAAGCTTATTGAAACCGGAGATTCGGAATGGACCGCCGGTTTCACAAAATGGAACCTCATTCTGCCATCAGGCGGCATTGCCGGTCGGGGTGCTTGTGTTTATGCCGAAGTTCCTCATCAACCTGAGCTTTATCCAGCTCCACCAGCGTACCCTCTTCCAGACATAAAGTGCGGTGCACCTGGCGCGCCGCACGGCCAAGATCATGCGTAACCATCACGACCGTCAGCCCGGTCTTTTTATTTAATTCCCCTAACAACGTATAAAGCGACGTCACAGTATTTGCGTCCACGCCGCTGGTCGGTTCGTCCAGAAACATAAGTTCCGGGTCATTCACCAAAACCCTGGCCAAAAGAACCCGCTGTTGCTGGCCCCCGGAAAGATTCCCAATCATCCGTTTGGCGTACTGCTCCATGCCAACCATTTCCAACGCCTGTTGTGTCTTCGCAAAATGTTCTTTTTGCGGGAAGCGAAACAACCCGATTTGTGAGAACAGGTTTGCCCGCACAATTTCTTCGACCGTCGCGGGAAAATCATTGACTGACCGCAAGCCAACCTGGGGAACATAACCAATTTTTGGCCAATCCTTGAAATGGTGAATATCCTCGCCAAACAGCCGGATCGTCCCGGATGCCGGTGTAAGCTCCCGTAACAGTAAACGCAACAGCGTACTTTTTCCCGTCCCATTTGAGCCGATCAAAGCCAGGAAGTCGCCTTTCGCAACGGAGAAATTAACGTTATATAAAACCGGTTCACTGCCGTAGCTGAAGGTTAAATCATTCACTTCGATCAGGTTCATTATCATGGTTTCCTACGGGAGCGCGCTCCCCTGCATTGTTGAATCTTCCAAAGGGAGCGCGTCGCGATGCGCAATGCGCTCCCTTACCATCCGAATCTTACTTCGAATTTACTGCAATGCGTTTTTCAGTGCGGACAGATTCGCACGCATCACAGAAAAATAATCCGCTCCGGCCGCCAGTTCTTCATCGGACAGCCCTTCGACAGGACTCAAAACCCCTGTTTCAGCGCCGGTTTCCTTTGCAATCGATTCAGCCACTTTCGGGCTCGCCAGCTCTTCAAAGAAAATCGTCCGGATCTTGTTTTCTTTCACCAGGTCAATGATCTCAGCAACCCGAGCCGGATCCGGTTCGGAATCCGGCGCAAGTCCCTCGACACCGATCTGGTGCAAGTCATACGCCGCAGCCAGATAACCGAAAGCCTCGTGGGAAACGACAAAATCTTTGTTGGGAAGCCCGCCTAATGTTTCGCGGTATTCCTGGTCCAGGAGATCGAATTCAGCCGCCACCGCCGCATAGTTTTCTTCATAATACCCCTTATTTTCGGGATCCGCCAACACAAATGCGTTTTTGATATTTTCAGCTTCTTTTTTTGCGTACAAAGGATTGAGCCAGACATGCGGATCGAATTCGCCGTGATCATGGTCTTCTTCATCTTCGTGCTCATCCGCTTCACCTTCATGATCGTCGGCCTCTTCTTCCTCATGATGATGTCCTTCACGGAGTTCCAGCCCTTCGGCGGCTTCAACGACAACCAGGTCCTGATTCTGGAGCGTCGGCAGTACGTCAGCGACCCAATGCTCCATCCCCGCTCCATTATAGATAAAAACATCCGCATTTTCAAGCCCGATAATATCCGCGGCAGTCGGCTCCCAGTCGTGCGGTTCCATCCCGGACGGGACCATATTTACAACGGTGACTTTATCGCCGCCGATCTTCGCCGCAAAATCATACATTGGATAGAAGCTGGCGTACACTGAGAGCAACGCCCCTTCTGCATTGGCAGATGGAGCAGCCTCTGCCGTTTGAACTGAAACGATGGCGCCACTCGCAACCAGTGTCAATGCGAACAGCGCAGTCAAAACAACAAATAATCTTTTTTTCATACGTATTCCTTTCGGGCAAAACCTGCCCAAACCTTTTAATTTGCGCCATCTCAGAGCGCATCCGGCAACGTTTTCAATTCCGTGGACTCGCTTCGTTTAAGTAACGCCGATCCGACGTAATTGCGAATTATTCGCATTTATTGTAGGACGAACGGGGAAATAAGTCAAGTCAAACACGCGTCAATCAAAACAAAATAATGACTAATTTCAGCAGGGAAAAAAGACTACGCCAAAATCTCTTCAAAAAAAGCGGAATTTTATGCAATCAATTCGCATTAGTAACAGGGAAAGATTTCTTCAGGCCGCTGATGGACCGGAATCTTCGTTTCTTCGAGATTATTTGCAGGGAGGGAAAAAGAAGCTTCAAAAACAAAATTACAGGCTGGTTATCATTATTTGCATTACAGATAACAGTGAAGAAAATTTACCAGCTTCAATGTCATCTTTCAAAATCGATTGCCGCATAAACTTTGATACCAGGATAAAAGCAAGTATATAATTAAAATTTGGGTGTTGTATTTTGGGCTTCGTCCAAAATACAACACCACCGGAACTAAACTATTGAAAACAGAGGTTCTTTCGAATCCCTGGTTCTCACAAAAATTGTGCTGCCACAACGCTATTGCGACAAGCCTCAGCGAAATAACCGGACCATCACATCATTTGATCCCAGTGTTTCGCTTACTGTAAGGCTTTTCGCAACGCTTCCAGGTTTTTACGCATGACAGAAAAATAATCCTGGCCTGCGGCCAATTC
>CALCQT010000270.1 GCA_937894825.1 uncultured Anaerolineaceae bacterium | reverse complement strand
TTTTTTTATTGTATTTTCCGGATGGCAATCGGGCCGATACCGTTGTCAAAAATAACGCGATCCCAGTGTCCCGGTACTAACGAGCGGTTTCCTGATCCGATCTGTTCAGACCTGCGGATTTTCCAATTAGAGCGATTATACCGCGTCGCTGTCCGGTGGGCGGGATTTCATACGTTCTGATGTCGAAAAACCTTTCGAGTGTCAGGAATGTTATAATTTGGGGCGATGTCAGGCTGAAAGGAATCTATGGAAACCAAACCAGAGCTCACGGCAGTCCCTTTGGAAAAAAGATCCTGGAAAACAGGATTTCTCATTTTTTGGATTTACCTGAAATGTATGGCCTTTGCTTTCACCGGCGCGTTGTCTGCGATTCCCTCATTGAATTACGAACTGGTGAAACGGTATCGTTTATTAACGGAAGAGGAGTTCCTTGAAGTTGTGGCTTTAAGCAATTCGCTTCCGGGTATTTTTGGCGTGTATCACAGTATTTTGGCCGGAAGCAAAATCGCCGGCTTTTTTGGCGCTTTTATGGCAGTGACTGCGACGGTACTGCCCGCTTTTCTTTCCATGCTGCTGGTGGCGGCGGTTTTCGAAAATTTACCGCAATCCCGTATTGTGCAAGGGGCGATTCGCGGAATCCGGGCTGTTTCAGTGGCCGTCATTTTCGATGCCGGATTTCGGATCTTTCTGCGTTACAAAAAAAGCTGGTTCGGAATTTCTTTGGCCTTGTTTGCGGTGTGCGTGCCTCTTTTTACGGAGATCACCGCATTTGTGACAATTCTGTTGGCCGGACTGATTGGAATTGTCAGTGTTGTTGTTCAAAAACAGCTGAAACATACCGCCGCATCAGGCGATGGAGACTGACCGTATGGACATGCTATCGACACTATTTCTGATGTTTCTCAAAATTGGTTTTATGGCGTTTGGCGGCGGATATGGCATGATGTCCATGATCCTGCAGGAAGGACAGCGGCTGGTTGGGCTGACCGAAGCTGAATTTGCCGATATGACCGCGCTGGATCTGATCTGTTCGGGACCGGTCGCCGTGAACGCGGCGACGTATGTCGGCTATATCAAAGGCGGGCCCTGGGGTGCCATTGCTGCAACCGTTGGCGTTGTGCTCCCTCCGGTCATGATCGGCATTGTTGTGCTGATTTTTCTGGACCGTTTTTATAAAAGTACACTCGTCCAGGGCTTGTTTGCCGGGATCACACCGGCTTGCGCCGGGCTGCTCTTTTTCACCACGTTGACGCTGGCAAAATCGGTGTATTTCGACGTGGATTCGTTCTCGGAAATCTTCAGCCAGCCGCTGACGATGACAGCAGTCATCATGCTGCTGATGACGGTAGTGGCTGCGGTGGCTGACTTGAAGTTCAAAATCTCGCCGATTCTGCTGACAGTGGCCGGGGCGATTCTGGGCGTGCTGTTTCTGGCGTAAACGAGTTGTTCGCGGAACGCGAACCGGATGATCATCGCGAAGCACGCCCCTATGGATGCGCATGTGGGATTCTATTACACTATGGTGGTTCTGTGTGCTCGTTGAACATACAGAACCACCGTCTTTTTTATTACCGGTTTCTCTTTTCTTTCAAAAAGCGATCCTGCTCAACTTTTTTCCGTATGATTGCTTTCCATTTTGAGGACAAATAAAGAATGTATGCGGCAGTTCCGAGGAGGAACAAGGCATACCCTGCGATCGTGTAACTGCTGGTGTCGGGAATTTCACTCATTGATATCCTCCAGTGCGAGTTTGTTTGCTTCTACCTCTTCGCGGATTTTCGCGTAGGTGTAGCGGTGCGCCATCAGAGCGAGATAAAAAACGGTGAAGGCGATGACGGAAAAGATCAGCGTATGGACCATTGCCGGCGTCATGTTCATGCTCATGCCGCCGCTTCCCACCACAACCGGATGAATGGAGCGGTATCCGCGAATGGAGAAAAAGGTCAGCGGCACGCTGGCGCAGCCGATGATGCAATAGACCGACAGGATGCGGGCGCGTTTTTCCGGATCGTCGATCGATTTGCGCAGGAACATGCTGCCGATATAGACCAACCCCATGATGGTTGTGGTTGTCAGGCGCGGATCCCAGGTCCACCAGGTGTTCCAGGACGGTCGGGCCCAGATGGAGCCGCTTCCAACCGCGAGCAGGATGAAAACCAACCCGATCTCAACACTGGATTCCGAGGCAAGATCAAAGCGCAGATCTCTTTTTGTCAGATACAGGATTGAGAAGACCAGCGCGATGATAAAGCTGAGCATACCGACCCAGGCGTAAGCCACATGGAAATAGAAAACTTTTTGCACGAGACCCATGGTCGTTTCGATGGGCGCATACAAGAAAACCAGCGCCGCGGCGCAAAGGATCAGGATGGCAGCGATCAGATCCAATAGCAGATATTTCTTAGGAAAAAAGGTTTGCATTGGTTAGTCCTCAACAATATATTCAAAACTGATAATACCGATTGCGGTAAAGATCACATCGAAAGCGATCAACTGTGAAATCCAGGGCAGGGCGCTTCCGATGGGTTCTCCCCGAAAAATCACGCTGGAGCTGTTAACCGCGGCCACGATCAGCGGAATGATCACCGGAAAAAACAGCACCGGCAGCAAGATATCCCGCATGCGCGTCTGGATGGTCATGCCTGAGATCAGCGTCCCGAGTGAGGCATATCCCCAACAGCCGAGCAGCGCCACCCAGAGATGATGGACGGATCTGAGCGGTGTGTTATAAAAAATGCTGTAAAGCGGATAGATGATCAGCGCCATCGCGATCATCGCCAAAAAGCAGGTGATCACTTTGCTGAGATAAATCGCGGTTCTGCTGACCGGTGCGGTGAGCAGCGCTTCCAGCATATTGCCCTGTTTTTCAAGATTCATGATCTGGTTCAATGACAGCTGTCCGGAGATGACCAGAATGACCCAGATCAACCCGGCCGCGCCGCTGCTGCGCGCTTTCACTTCTGTATCCAGCGCAAAATTCAGAATGAACAGGATGGACAGGGCGAAGATGAGCATAACCAAAAAAATCTCGCGGGTATGCCGTTCGATACTGAGGTCTTTTTTGATTAGAGTGATCAAACTGTGGAAGAAAGATTTCATGCCGCTTCCTGTCCTGAGCGCATCATCACAAAAACTTTTCTCATTGGGCAGGCTCCCGATCGACCGGTTCCCGATCGACCAGCAGACCTTTCTCAAGGTTGAGAAAACGGGTCGCCAGATGGCGAATGACGAGCGGCGCGTGGGTGGTGATCAGAATCGCTTTCTGTTGTTCTTTTGCTTCAAGGATCAGCTCCTCCAAAATGGCGGCGCTTTTGCTGTCCAGTCCGGTGAAAGGTTCATCCAGCAAAAGCAGATCGGGATCATGCAGGAGCGCCCGGCAGATTGAAACGCGCTGCTGCATCCCCCTGGAATAGGTGCGGATTGGGTCATCCTTCCGCGATTCCATGCCGATCCGCTGCAGCAGGCTGTTGATCCGCTCCTCTGCATTCGGAACCGCGTAAATTTCCGCGAAGAACCGCAGATTCTCCGCGGCACTGAGGTCCAAATACAGCATCGGCTGATGACTGATCAACCCGATCGCCCGGCGTTGGGCGTCATCCTCCGGGAAAGGCTTGCCGCGAAAGGTAAAGCGATCGACCGCTTCCGCTTTGATGATCCCAGCCAGAACTTTGATCAGTGTGCTCTTTCCGGCGCCATTTTCACCGGTCAGAATGACGCATTCGCCCCGGCGGATTTGCAGACTGGCGGATTTGAGCACCTTGCGCCGGCCAAAACGCTTTTGGATATTCTGTGCCACGATCAGCGGTTCGGCCAGCTCGGCAGCATCAGCTGAACCGGCAGTCAATTTTTCTTCTCCGTGTCCCGCAGAAATGGCCAGATCAAAAACAGGCCGGTGAAAACAGCCAGACCGACCCAAATCAGCATTTGAAGAATTGTTTCATTCATTGGTTGGTTCCTTTCAGCCGTGCAAAGCACAGTATTTGATAGCCCCGCATACAAAAATCTTCCTGGCATATACCGATTGCGCGAAATGCCTGGGATTGCAAGTTATTCCTGTTTCACAGCTCCTTCTGACAGCGGTTCTTTTTCAAGGACCGCGAGAATGGCGCGATAAGCATCCAGCAACTGTTCGAACGGAAGCCGGCAATTGGCCGGACTGGGGGAGGGCAGATAGCTCGCCTGGAATCCCGTTTCAGGATAACAAAGCTTTTGATAAAGCGAAAACGCTTTTTTCCCGGTCGTGAAGATGCCCTGTATTGCAGTTTGGGCGATCACCTGCGCGATTTTGTTCGGGAGCGGATTGCGGATGCTGCTGTCATCCGCCCCGTTGATTTCACAGGAAGCGACCACATCCCAGAGCGCAATATGGCGGCGGCGCAGGAATACTTCCTTCTCTGCCTCTGTTACCGGTACGTCCTCGTTGAATAAAGCCGCCAGCGCCGGCCAGAAACGGTTTTGCGGGTGACCGTAATAAAAGCCGGCCTCTCTCGATTTGGGTGACGGGAATGTCCCCAGAATCAATACCCGTGAATCGGCGTCGAAGACAGGCGGGATGGTGTGCTCAATTCGCTGCAACATTCGCGCTGACTTTTGGCTTCCGCAGCGATCCAAAGAAAAGCAGCAATCCGCCAAGGCAAAGAACGATCGATCCGATCCATAACCAGGTGACCCATGGGTTGTAAAACACCGTGAAGGTTCGTTCGGCATCCGGTGAGCTGGATTGCGATCCGGTCATGATCAGGTAGACATCGCCGGAAAGCGAGGAATGCACACCCGGAATGGTGGTCTGTTGGCAATAGGTCGTGTAGTAGTTCTGGTGAGGCCTGACCGTGCCCAGTAATTTACCGTTCTGATGGATTTCAACGGTCGTCGCAAGCGTGTCGCCTTCATCAGTCCAGGCGGCTTCGCTTCCGGTCAGCGTCAAATCAAATCCGGCTACGGATAAGCTTTCATTCGGGATCAGCTTGACCGGTTCCTCAATTTGCAGAAATTCAATCCCGATAATGCCGAAGGCCATCAAAATGATCCCGGCATGAACCAGATAACTGGCAAAAAAGCGGATCAGGCCTGGGGAGGCTTTCTTTGATCCGGAGCGGGAATTCGCGATGACGGTTGAGCCCCAGGCATACAGGACGGTCAGCACAGAGAACAGTAGCACCCATAAAACGACCGGCAGCAAAATACCGGGCAGATTGTTGATGGTGCGGAACGCCAGCACACTGATCGCGGCTACAAGCGCGAGGATGCCAAACGTGATCCATTGTTTCCGGCTGAGCGGTTTTTTCCAGTTTGTCAACGGGATGAGCCCCATGACCAGCAGCAGCAATGCAAAGAGCGGCCCGGTCGATTTTTCATAATAATCGACGCCGATGGTGATTTGTGTGCCGGAAATCAATTCTGAAATGGTCGGCAGCAGAATTCCCCACAAACAGAAAACAGAAATGATACAGAGCAACAGAATACCGGCGGTGAACAGGCTTTCTTTGGTCTGGAGCTTTTCTGCAAAACTGAGTTCCGTTTCCTTCTCCGTCTCTTTGAAGGCCTGACGCCGCGTCAGGAGCAGTATCACAATCAATAAGAGCGTGGCTGCCAGATAAACAGACAGGAACGATGAAACCGGGCTGGCCGAAAAAGCATGCACCGACGAGATCAGTCCGGAACGGGTCACAAAGACGGCGAAGACGATGGAGCCATAGGTGAGCAGGCTGAGCACGCTGGCCCAGCGGCGGAAGCGGCCGGTGGCGTGATGACCAATGACGGCGTGGAGGTAAGCGGTCATCAGCAGAAATGGGATCAAGGCGCCCACTTCCACCGGGTCCCAGCCCCAGTAACCACCCCATCCCAGTACATCATACGCCCAACGGGAGCCGAGGATCAGCCCGACGGCTAAAAAGATCCAGGTGAATATGGTCCAGGGCCGGGCCTTTTTCATCCAGGAATCGTCAGAAGGGCTGTGGATCAGGCCGCTGATCTCAAAAGCCGCGCTGAAAAACACCGCGATGAAGCCCAGGTATAAGGCGGGCGGATGGTAGACCATTCCAAAATGACGCAGCAGCGGATTCATGCCCATCCCATCGCTGGGGATTTCCGGAATTTTAGTCCCGGCGGGGAAGATGGATAGAATTGCGGTTCCGAAATCGCCGGTTTGCCAGTAGCGGACAAAGGGGTTGTCAATCCAGATATGCAGCACACTGGTGAAAGCCAGGTTGGCCAGCAGAAAGATGGCCGCTGTCGGAAAGAGCCGATCCTTCTCCGGATCGGTGCGGAGCGCCCAAATGAACAGAAAGAGGGAGAAAAGCCAGGACCAGAACAGCAGCGATCCGGACTGCTTTCCCCACAGGGCGGAAATTTTCAGGTAAAGCGGCTGAAAGTTGTTTACCGTTTTGAAGACATAATCGACCTGATAATCATTGCGGATCAGCAATGTCAGCAGCGCACCGGTGGCAACGCTGAGCAGCGGAAAAAGAACCAGACAGGCCTGTTTACCGCTGCGAAGCCATACCTTCGAATGACTGACCTGACCGATAATAATGGCCAGAATCCCATACACTGCCGCGAAAAAAGCAAACAACATTGAGGCATAACCGAGTGTAACAATCATCTTATTTCCCTGCTGTTTCGTATTTTGTGGGGCATTTTAACAAAAGCTCGTCAGCTTCAAAGCGCTGATCCTCTCCAAATTTGCCGGTCAGAATGGCCTGGGATTCGGCTTTCAGTAAGTCGGGTTTGACGCCGTGATAGATCACGTTGATCCGGTTTGCGTCCGGATCTTCTACCGCCGCTTTTAACGCCGCGGCCATACCACCCGAATCCGCAATCGCCTGATGGTCCGCGGACATGTTCGCGATTGTGAATACAACCGTGTTGCTGTCCGTGTCAACGATGATGCTGTCACCGATGACGGCGCCCGAGACCCGAACCGTCTTATCACGGTAGTTTTCCGGATTGGCCAGCAGTTCGTCAATCGTAATAAAGTACTGCATGCTGCTGAGCGTGGAGGATACCAGCAGATAGATGACCGCGGCGGCGATCGCCAGGCTGCCGATGATCAATTTCCAATTTGTTTTCTTTTTACTTACCGGATTTTCCTCAGTCATACGATTCCTGTTCAATCATCATTTTGAAATTTTCCCCAATCAAAGAAGGCAATCAGCCTCCGGATATCAGAACGTTTCAGTGGGCTGATTCCTGCTAATTTTATCAGGTAATGTGAAAAATATTGCGAATATCTGCGATAAATAACGGATTCCTTGACGGACAATTCCAGCGGTGATAAAACTGATACGGTCAGGCAACCGACAGTCCGAAACGCATCAAAGCGGGCAAAACGGATGCGCTGATCACAGAATTCTTACAGAGTTTATCGGAGTATACAGTATGAGTGAAGAACGATATGTTGGAACAGTAAAATGGTTTAATGCGACCAAAGGCTATGGTTTTATCGGCCGCGGTGAAGATGATCCGGATGTGTTTGTGCATTTTTCTGTCATTGATATGGATGGTTATAAGCGCTTGAACGAAGGCCAGAAAGTTGAATTCGCGATTGAGAATGGATCGCGCGGGCTGCAGGCGGCGGCTGTCAAATTGATTGACTGATTCCTGTTTTATTGAACCGGAGGGCGCTTTTCAGAGATTGGAAAAGCGCCTTTTTTTATTCCGAAGTGCGCTGTCGCAGGAAATCGAACACCGGGTAATCCGGAATATTGGTTTCGCGCTTGATAAAGTACCCGATGATCCTGAAGTATTCGCCGGCCACATTCCGCCAGCCATCCGCGGAGAGCCACCAAAAATTCGGGTCGAATCCGTCATTCTGAATCCCATAGAACTGCAGCCGGTATCCGGTATTTCCGAACGAATCGCTGAAGATGATTTTGACGCGGCGGGTGTGCCAGGCGTCCGTTACGACGATGACCGATTTTGCGCTCATTTCAAACATTTGCTCAATGATACCGGTAGCTTCCTGTCCGGTGTTCCTGGAAGCAAATTTCACGATGTGCAGCGCTCCTTCGGGAACGCCATATTCCTGCAGCACAGCTACCTGATGGGTGGTGTAGGGAATGTTGTAATCTCCGAAATTGTTCCCGGTGTTGGAAAGGATAATGTTGTCCGAATATCCCTGCAGATAAAGATCCGCGGCTGCTTTCAGACGAATGGTGTCGTTCCCGTTTAAAACCGCGATGACATCCGCTTTTTCCAACCGGGCGTTAACCATGAGAAAATTTCCGATCAGGATAAAGAAAAGCAGGAATCCGAGAATACCCCATAGGATATTCTGCAGGATTCCCGTCTTTTTTTTCGAGCCGGATAGGGTATCCGACGCATGTTTTTCGAAAGGAAGTTGATCCAATTCGAATTCGTCCGTTTTCATCCATCCTCGTTTCGGGTCGTTTCTGTCACACTTTTTTCAGAGCGCGGGACATCCGCTCCAGTGCTTCCGCGAGAATTTTTCTGGGGGTGCCGAAATTCAGACGGACGAATTTTTCATAACCGGTTCCAAATGCCGCCCCGTCATTTAACCCTACTTTTGCATTTTCGAGGAAAAAAGCATGTGGTTTGTCCGGGAGTCCGGCGTCCGAACAGTCCAGCCAGGCCAAATAGGTGGCCTCGATTGGATTGGTATGGACAGCAGGCATTTCCCGCGCAATTGTATCCAGAAGGAAATCACGGTTTCCCTCCAGGTACCGGTTCATCTGTGTCAGCCAATCCTCGCATTCGGTGTAGGCTGCCGCGCCGGCTTCCTGTGCGATGAAAGAGACGCCGCTGCAGAAGCCTTTACAGGCAGCGGTGAAGCGTTCCCGCAGATCAGGGTTTTGGATGATGGCGACAGAACAGGAGAATCCGGCGATGTTGAATGTTTTTGAAGGCGCAATTAAAGTAATGGTCCGGCGGGCGATTTCCGGGGAAAGGGCCGCGATCGGGGTGTGCTTATGACCGTTATAGATGATGTCACTGTGAATCTCATCTGAGCAGATGATCAGGTCTTTTTGGCAGCAGATTTCGCCAAGTTGCGTCAGCTCTTCCGGTGAGAAGACTCTCCCGACCGGGTTATGCGGGTTGCACAAAATAAACAGGCGGGTATCTTTTTGGATTTTCTGTTCAAAATCCTCAAAGTCGATGCGGTAGGTTTCTTGCTCCCGGTCAAAAACCAAAGGGTTCGTGATTGTCCGGAGCTGGTTGTTTGCCGGCGCCGCGAAGAAGGGTGGATAAATCGGGGTTTGAAAAATGACGCTTTCGCCGGGCTCGCAGATTGCCCGGCTGGCGAAATTGAAGCCTGAGACGATTCCGGGGACCAATACGATGTCCTCCCGGTTGATTTCCCAATCATAGCGCTCCCGCATGCGATCCTGGACAGCGCTGACCAATTCGGGTGAATCCATGGTGTAGCCATAAATTGGATGCGCTATCCGTTTTTTGATCCGTTCAACGATCGGCGGTGCGGCTGCAAAATCTGTGTCCGCGACCCATAAAGGCAGCACATCTTCCGGGTATACCCCCCATTTAATTGAGTTTGTTCCATGGCGATCAATAACGGTGTCAAAATCATAATTCATTGTAGCAGCTCCCAGTTCAGTGTTTTCATGCTTGATTTCCTCTCCATTATAAGACGCTTTCCACGCTTTGGAGCCTGGAATTTCTATGTGCGAAAACGGGCGATCATGTATAACATTGGATACTGCTATTCTGAACACTGTACAGCTCCGTCGTGCACCCTGATGCGCGAACGTGCATGATCGTCTGTGGTCTTTGACCGCAGACCG
>CALCQT010000269.1 GCA_937894825.1 uncultured Anaerolineaceae bacterium | reverse complement strand
ATAATGAATTGTTGCAGAAGAAAGGGAAATATGCTGAAATGTTTGAAGTCCAAGCTAAAAAATATAAATATAATGGGTGAATATCCGTCTGTGTTAATTGCCGAGTATCTTCATTCTACAATCATTGTGTACTTCCTAAAAAATTGCGACCTGTGCGGTCATGTGTACCATAATTTACCTTGTCGTGCCACTTGATCTTTAAACTCTTCGCAACTGAGCTTGAATTCTATTGTTCTTCTGTTAATCCAGTTTTCATCTTCTTTGTTCAAAAAGAGTGCGCTAACATTTGCAAGTGGATTCGCTACAATAAAAGTATACCAAAAAGTGGTTCAATGATATTGAAAAAGTATACCATTAAAGTATACCGCCATAAAAAGGAAAAGAGTCCAAAGATGAATGATCTATGGATACGGTTTTAATGGCGCCAATCAATTCAGTTTGATCGGATGGTTTGTTTTTATAGGAGGGAGGTGAAAGAAGATGAAAAAAATCATTGCGATCATATAGGCGATGCAATTCGGGATATAGTTATGCGGCAGGAAAAGATTTCTTGCATCGTCCGAAAAAGCGAATTGCAGGATTTTCATGCCCGGAAGATTGTAAGAATCCCGTAAATCGACAACATCCTGGGTTATTTCACCCAAGTCCTCGGCAATTAGAGGCAGATTGCCCAGTCTTTTTAATAATTTCTTCAAAAAGGGATTGCCGGGGCCTTCCACCCAGCGACCTTTGACGGCCGTCGGCTCTCCGGCCGGAACTTCCCAATAGCCACAGAAGCCACGGAAATGATCCAGGCGAATTAAATCCGCCATAACCAGGGTCGATTTTACGCGCTTGATCCACCAATCGAAGTTTGTTTTTTCGTGTTCTTCCCACTTATAAAGCGGATTTCCCCAGAGTTGTCCTGTGGGTGAAAAATAGTCCGGCGGGACGCCGGCAACTGCAGTTGGGTGCCCCTCTTCGTCCAGATAGAATAATTCAGGGTTCCCCCACACGTCCGCACTGTCCATTGAGACAAAAATCGGG
The DNA here is from genome assembly GCA_937894825.1 of uncultured Anaerolineaceae bacterium. GTDB lineage: Bacteria > Chloroflexota > Anaerolineae > Anaerolineales > Anaerolineaceae > Flexilinea. Next base: position 941 of record CALCQT010000269.1, on the reverse strand, counting down.
ATATCCCCAACGATTGTGATCCCATTTTCATTAGCATATTTTTTCAGATTCAGCCACTGACGGAAAAAGAGAAACTGGCGGAACGCATGGCGCTCGATTAAGTCTGCATTTGCCTTTGTAAAAGTCTTTAGCGTTTGGCGGTCGCGCTTCCGCATGGTATCCGGCCACTCGATCCAGCTATGTCCGTTTTCAGTCTCCTTGATGGCCATGAAAAGTGCATAGTCTGATAGCCATGATGAATTTTGTTTTCTAAATTGAGAAAATTCATCTTTCAGTTCAGTTGGATTTTTCTTGTAGTTTTCGTAAGCGCGGTCCAGCAGCGTTAACTTCCACTGGATCGCTGCGCCAAAGTCGATTTCTGTTTCCGGAAAATGAGGCCGGTCGCCCAGATCTTCCGGCGAAAGCAGCCCCTCATCCAATAAGATCGCGGAGCTGACGAGATAAGGATTTCCGGCAAATGCCGAAAAAGATTGATACGGAGAGTCGCCGAATCCAGTCGGTCCGAGAGGAAGAACCTGCCAGACGGAACAGCCGGAGACTTTCAAGAAATCCACCCAATAATATGCCTGTGGCCCTAAGTCACCAATCCCGTAAAAACTGGGAAAGCTGGTGGGATGAAGAAGTATCCCTGAAGAGCGTGTGAGTTCCATGAAATTCCCTTCAAAAAAACATAAGTTTACTGCGAATAATGATTTTATTGTATCATTTCATCAGCCTGATCAAAGGGCTTCGATGAGGATCTATGATTGATTAAGCCGGTGAAAATGGGTTTAATCAATTGAAAATTAAGCGTATTGTGATGCTTGAAATATTCACTTTTCGAGCGTTTAAAAATGACGAAAACCAGATCCTTGCTCTATAAAAAGCAAGGATCTGGTTACGAATTGATTGTAGTATGATGCCTGTGAATTGGAATACGCTTGAATGACGCTTCAACGTCC
>CALCQT010000268.1 GCA_937894825.1 uncultured Anaerolineaceae bacterium | reverse complement strand
GAATGTATCCAGCCGGAAGGTCCGGAAGTCAACCTGCGCTTTGATACGGCTGATAAAGCCTTGCTCTCCCATCAACAGGTGCTACGGCTGCGCAGCGAAGGCGGCCGCAACATTCTGACCTATAAAGGACATCGGGCCAGTTCCGGACCGATTGCGGTACGGGAGGAAATCGAGACCGAGGTGAGCGATTTTCAATCCGCTCAGCAAATTCTGGAATCACTCGGTTACCAAATTTTCTTTGTGTATGAAAAGACGCGTGCCGTTTACCGCTATCAGGCGGTTTCACTGATGGTTGATCATACGCCCATCGGCGATTATCTTGAGATTGAAGGCCCGGACGAAGCGACCATTCGGTCCGCCGCGGATTCGTTGGGTATGGACTGGGCGACGGGTACGGATAAAAGTTACACCGTTCTGTTTCACGAATGGGCGGAAGCCAACGGGTTCCCCGGGCGGGACATGGTTTTTTCAGAGATCGATGATTTTCGGCAGGGTTCCGCGTAGGGGCGATTATCCCTCAGGGTGCTTCGCGACAATGGTCCCTGCAAAAATGGTATCCGATGAGGAAAGGTTCGTTATGTATGGACCTTTCCGATGTCCTTGATGAACCGTAACGCTTGTCTTTTCCTTTGTTCACAATTCTTCCAACAACGCCGGACTTAACGCTTCGCTTGTTTCCAGTGTCAGGTTATTCAGCCATTTCCTGGAGCGGAATCGCAGGAAGAAGAGCACAAATTCAGAGAATTCCTGCAGCATGACGCCGAGATAAACCACTTCGATCGGCAGGTGGAAGACAAACGCCATGATCCAGGCGGCCGGAATGCCGATCAGCCAGGATGCGCCCGAATCGACCACCAGACAGAAACGCACATCGCCCCCGGCTCGCAGAATACCGATAATCAGAATATACGAGGTCGTTCTGGCCCAGATGGTGGCGGCCATGATCCCCAGTGGCTGGAATGCGGCGGAAGCAGCTTCGTCTGAGAGGCTGTAAATGCTCAGGATCCGTCCGCGGCTGAGAAAGACGATGGTCCCCAACCCGAATGACAACAGCATGGTCAGCAGAATTGACCGTTTCCCGTATTCATACGCTTTGTCCGGCCGGCCTTTGCCGATCTGATGGCCGATCATGACGGCGCAGGCATCGCCCACAGCCAAAAAGATAGTGAACATAAAGTTGTCGATCGGGTTCACCGCGGCCACTGCGGCGATGGACGCAGTGGAGATGTTGGCGTAAATCGACGAATAGACGTTGGTACCGAAGCCCCAGATTCCCTCATTCAACATCACCGGCAGCATATTGCGCAGCGCGAGTTTGGTAACCGCGGCGCGGAAATTGAAAAATGCGCGCGGATGCCCCGCGATCGGCGCCCGCTTGAGGTAGGTGACCAGCACGAAGAGCACACATTCGACGGCGCGGGCGATCAATGTGCTGATGGCGGCGCCCTGAACGCCGAGGGCGGGCAGACCGAATTGTCCGAAGATCAGCAGCCAGTTCAGGATGACTTTCAGACCTAATGACAGCGTGTAGATGATCATCGGCGTACGGGTATTTCCTGTGCAGCGATGCGCATTGGAAAAAATATTGGAGATCGGCACGAGCACGAAGCTCGGCGCCAGTGTGCGCAGATATACCCCGCCATTCAAAATCACTTCCGGGTCTTTGGAGTAAAAACGCATGATCCATTCCGGATGGAACCGCGTCAGCACGGCAAAGAAGAGCCCGATCGCTGTGCAGCCGATGAATTGGATGCCCATTACGCGGTGGATGTTGGCCGTGTCTTTGGTGCCCCAGTATTGTGCGTTGAGGATCGCGCCGCCGGCGATGAAGCCAAAGATCAGCATGTTGAAGAAATAGAAATTGAACTGGGTGGCGATGTTGACGGAACCGAGCGCGGCGTCCCCCAGCGAACTGAGCATCAGTGTGTCGATCAGATTGACGGAAACGTTGATCAGGTTCTGCAGGATCAGCGGGATCGCGATTATTTTTATTTTTTGATAATACTCCCGGTCGGAGAATAGAAATTGGATCATGGCAGCCTCAACGGGCTCAACTTTACCATGCTTTTGGCGAAACACCGGGAAGAGATGAGCGGACTAAACCCGTAAATGATTCAAATAATGCTCGATTTCCTCATAATGGGGGAAGCTTTTCTCGTATTTCCGAAATTCGGCTGTGTGGGCCTGGCGCCGGCCGCTGCGGCTGGTCTTATACCCCAATGCCTTGTGCAGCAGCTCGTGATACATCGCGAAATCGATCCCC
>CALCQT010000267.1 GCA_937894825.1 uncultured Anaerolineaceae bacterium | reverse complement strand
CACAGGAATAACAAAAAAACGGCGTGAAATAGAAGGCGGGCGCTTGTTCCGCCTTTTTTCAAGTAAAGACGCTTGCAATCTTATCCTGTCATTCATGAATCGTCCGGGCCGCGTAATGTTGTCTGTACATTCATTCAATTCTTAAAAAATCGGGTATCATTCTGATCATCTTCTGCCGCAAGGCGGAGCTGCTGTCCCATTGAGAAACCCGATTGCCGCCAGAAAATATATGACCGGTAATTCGAAAAAATAAACACGCCTTTTCGAGGCGAAAGGGAATTTGCGTACCAGGTGTGCTGGCATTCAAGTCGATGCATCCCGTCCGCACAGCACCAGCTCCAAAAGAGAGAGGAGAATCAAAAAATGATACATTTGCACAAAGAGGGAGTGATCCTTTCAAAGCAAAAAGAAATTATTGATCCGAATAATATTCCGGCTTCCGGTATTCCGGAATTGCCGCGTGAGAACAACCGTCCGGATTTGGGCGCATTGCGCAAAAACACCATGGCATCCCGCATCCTGGCACAACATAATCAATCGGCTAACCCTGAAAAATTACAGATCAAATTCGATTCGCTGATTTCCCACGACATCACCTATGTCGGGATCATCCAATCAGCCCGAGCCAGCGGCATGCATGAATTTCCGGTCCCTTATGTGCTGACCAACTGCCATAATAGCCTGTGCGCTGTCGGCGGGACAATCAATGAAGACGATCATGTGTTCGGCCTTTCCGCCGCAAAAAAATACGGCGGGATCTATGTGCCGGCCAACCAGGCCGTCATCCACCAATATGCCCGTGAAATGATGGTATCCTGCGGCGGGATGATCCTGGGGTCCGACAGCCACACCCGCTACGGCTGCTATGGCACGATGGGCGTCGGCGAAGGCGGCCCGGAGCTGGTCAAGCAACTTCTTTCCAACACATACGACATCGACACGCCACCGGTCATTCTGGTCTATGTAGAGAATAAGCCGCGTTACGGCGTCGGCCCGCATGACGTGGCGCTGGCATTTATCAAGGCCGTTTTTGAGAGTGGTTTCGCGAAAAACAAGGTGCTGGAATTTGTCGGGCCCGGCATTGAAAACCTTCCGATGGATTTCCGCATCGGGATTGATGTGATGACGACCGAGACCACCTGCCTCTCTTCAATCTGGCAGACAGATGAAACCGTACGTCAATATTACGAAATTCATGGCCGGCCGGAGGCTTATCAAAAAATGCAGCCGGGTGATCTGGCATATTATGAAGGGCTGATCCGGCTGGATCTGGCGCAGATTGAACCCATGATTGCGCTGCCCTATCATCCTGCCAACGCTTATCCGATCCGGGAACTGCTTGAAAATCCACAGGACATCCTGCACACTGTCGAGGAAGAATCCGCGCGAATTTTTGAAGGTGGGATGCGCCTGAATCTGCAGGAGAAGATCCACAATGGCCGTATTCTGGTGGATCAGGGAACGATCGTTGGCTGTTCAGGCGGCATGTATGACAATATCAGCGCAGCCGCAGACATTCTGGACAACGGTTCCATCGGGAATGATTATTTCTCACTCAGCGTTTACCCGGCCAGTATGCCGATCGGAACCGCATTGGCCCAGGATGGCATCGTGACCCGTCTGCAATTAGCCGGCGTGCTGACCAAAAGCGCCTTTTGCGGCCCCTGCTTCGGCGCGGGTGATGTCCCGGCCAATAATGGCTTGAGCATCCGCCATGCCACCCGCAACTTCCCGAACCGCGATGGTTCCAAACCCGGCGACGGGCAGGTTACCGGTATCGCGCTGATGGATGCGCTTTCGATTGCCGCGACAGCTGCCAATGGCGGGTACCTGACCCCGGCCTCCGATCTGGATGTCACGATCCGGCAGCAGGAATACCGATTCAATCAGGAGATCTACCGCAAACGGGTCTACAATGGCTATCATACCCCCAAGACGGATGAGGCGCTCCGCTTAGGCCCCAACATCACCGATTGGCCGGAAATCCATCCGCTCAGCGAGAATTTACTGCTTGTTCTGACCGCGGTCATCCATGATCCTGTGACCACCACCGACGAACTGATCCCGTCCGGAGAAACTTCATCCTATCGGTCTAACCCGATCAAATTGGCCGAGTTCACTTTGTCGCGCCGGGTGCCCGGATACGTTCAGGCGGCTAAAGCGGTTCGTGAAATGGAAACGGAACGGCGTGCCGGCAATCCGCCGCAATCGCTGCTCGATACGCTCCGCGCAGTCAATAATGACCCGGACGCGCTGATTCCGACCACAGCCATCGGATCCGCGGTTTTTGCCAACAAACCCGGCGATGGATCGGCCCGCGAACAGGCCGCCTCCTGTCAGAAAGTGCTCGGCGGCGCAGCAAACCTGGCCAAGGAATATGCCACCAAGCGTTATCGCAGCAATTGCATTAACTGGGGTATCGTACCGTTCACAATCGAACCGGGCAGCGAGTTCACTTATTCCGAGGGTGATCTGATTTTCGTTCCGGGCATTCGCGAGGCAGTCGCTCAGGGAACCAATACCGTCGGCGCTACCGTTTTCACTGCATCCGGATCCAACCAGCTCCAACTTCATATCAGTGATCTGACAGACACCGAAAAGCAGATTTTGCTGGCCGGCAGTCTGATGAATTATTATGCTTCACAAAACAGGATGAAAGAGGTGCCCGCGAATGGATAAAATTAAAATGACGGCCCCCATCGTTGAGATGGATGGCGACGAGATGACCCGGATCATCTGGCAGCAGATCAAAGACGAATTGATCCTGCCGTTCGTTGATCTCAAGACAGCGTATTATGACCTGGGGCTGCCGGAACGGAACCGCACCGACGATGCCGTCACAACTGAAGCCGGCGAAGCGATCAAAAAATATGGCGTGGGTGTGAAGTGCGCCACCATTACACCAAATGACCAACGCCTGGAAGAGTACAAACTGAAGAAGATCTGGAAGAGCCCCAATGGCACGATCCGCGCTATTTTGGACGGCACTGTTTTCCGGGCCCCGATCCTGCTGGATCGGATCAAACCGGTCGTCAAGACCTGGCGCAAACCGATCACCATCGCCCGTCACGCGTATGGAGATATTTATCGCGGCACGGAATACCGTGTACCCGGCAAAGGCAAGGCCGAATTGATTTTCAACGGCGAGGACGGGACGATCTTCCGTGAGATAATTTACGACTTTGAGGGCCCCGGTGTCCTGCAGGGAACCTTCAACAAGGATAGTTCTATTCGCTCTTTCGCCCACGCCTGTTTCCGCTATGCCCTGGAAGCGGAGCAGGATCTCTGGTTTTCCGCCAAAGACACCATTTCAAAAAAATATGACGGAACGTTCAAGTCGATTTTCGCGGAAATCTTCGAACAGGCATACCGGGCAGCTTTTGAAAAAGCGGGGATCAGCTATTTCTATACCCTGATCGACGACGCGGTGGCACGCGTGATCCGCTCAGAAGGGGGATTCATTTGGGCCTGCAAGAACTATGACGGCGATGTCATGTCAGACATGGTATCGACTGCCTTCGGTTCGCTGGCGATGATGACCAGCGTTCTCGTCAGCCCGGACGGGAAATTCGAGTACGAAGCTGCCCACGGCACGGTCACCCGTCATTATTACCGCTATTTGAAAGGTGAGGAAACCTCAACCAATCCGGTGGCAACCATTTTCGCCTGGACCGGCGCATTGGCCAAACGCGGCGAGTTGGACGGGAACCGGGAATTGGTTGAATATTCAAAAAAATTGGAAGCCGCGGTGCTTCAGATTTTGGATGAGGGGATCTGCACCAAAGACCTGGCGGGCCTCTATGAGGGTCTTACACCACGACCCGTCTCAACTACCGCTTTCATCCATGAAATCCGGAACCGATTGCATTAGGAAGATTCGGAATCGTACGCTTCGGTGAATTTTGTAACGCTTAACCAGAAACAGCAGGGAATTCCCTGCTGTTTCTGGTTTTCTGTGTCAGATTTTTCTTTCCGGTATCAAAGTCTCACGGGTGGACATAATCCGTTTCTCGAAAAAAAGAGGAAAAATCTGCGGTTAGGAAAAATCGCTGTCGTCAGACAACCTTCGTTCTGGCGTTCTTCTTACTTTCTTCAGAGCTAAGATTATCCATCGCAAATTCCAGACTTTGGATGATCAGTTGATTCAGCGAAATTTTGTAGTTTTCAGCCAAGTCTTCCAAAGTTTTCACTAATTCGATCGGAAGTCTGAAAGTTTTGCTTACAGAATTGTAACCCTTCCTAATTTTAAATAAACCCATAATTCTCCTTATATTTTGCATAGTTTTCCGGTTTAGCAGATATTCTGGTCTGTATGTGAGCTTTCTCAGAACCCATTTAGCCAGACTTTGCATATGCCGGATGGCAATGGAAAAACCTAACAATATTATAACCACTTTTAGAAAAAAAACAATACCTATTATCTAATTTTAGAAAAACTAAGTTACATTTTATTCGCAAAAAGAAAATTTTGCTGCGACACTGTCAAGATGGTGAAAACTATCAACGCCTATAGCGCAAACAGCAATCGCTTTCCAGCTATAAATGGTCCCGCAGCAAAATCCATTCTCCGGAGATGATCAACCAATAAAAGGTGGAAACCTCTTCATTCTATTCGAAAAAACCGAAGTTTCCGGGTCATGAACACTTTTTATGCACACTGTTTCGACGCGAAATGATCATTCAGTACCTTACCCGGATCGGCCGAACCACACAGCCAATAAAGTTTATCAATATAAATATGCGATTATCTTTTTACTTCCATCAATTCATATGTGCGGCAGGCAAAAAAGCCAAACAAAAAACGGTGAACTTTTTCTTCAAAGAGAAAATAAACTCACATAGAACTCCTTTTTGTTCAAAACCTCACAATTTCAAGTGAAACGCCAGCGTAGATGCGGAGGTCAAATGCAGCGGCATACAATGCACTTACCAATACAGGCGCATTGTACGGAAAGGGCAGTGCGCTCTTTGCTATTTTCCAATGATGTCACAGAAATGGATTTTAACAATCGAAGTAGATTCCGGCGAACCCTCAATCTGTAAAGACATATATATTTCTTATATTCATCATTTATAATCGTTCCAATCGCGGGAATTTGAGGAGCTGTATGCTTTACCTGTCGTCATTTGTTTAAAAGGAGTATTCATCACGAATAGAAAAAAATGAGCAGTTCAATCCACATCACTGATGATCAATTTGAGGAAAAGGTATTGAAAGCAACGCTTCCTGTTGTGGTCGACTTTTGGGCTCCCTGGTGCGGGCCGGCCCGGACCATCTCTCCGTTGCTGGATAAGATCGCGCAGGAAAACAGCGGGAAATTGCTGATCGCGAAAGTAAACACCGATGAGGACTATCAGTGGGCCATAAAATACGGTGTTCAGGGCATTCCGACAATGTTGTTCATTTCTAACGGGAAAGTCCTCAAAAGACAGGTAGGAGCCGTACCGGAGGCCTCGCTCCGGGAATCCGTCAAGGAATTCCTCGCACAATTATTCTGACTGATTTTCGGGCAAACTCTGAGAACGTTAAAATAATCCGCCGGCGTGCGGTTGTTTTTTTCAATCCAACCGGCTGCCGGCGATCTTTGTCTATTTACATACAAAACTCATCACGAAATACCGGTTATTGAACAGCGACCCCCGACCAGATGAAAGTACGGCTGGCACTGCGAGCCCCGGCGGATACATAGATCGGTGTTCCGTCCGCCTGGCTCCCCGATTGCCGGACCGGCTGGACATACCATTTGATCGCATGCGGGGCAGGATCTCCCGGGCGGAATGAAATTGGAACAATATATTTCGTATCTTTCACATAATCCACCAGTTTGCGGCCGGTTCCTTCGGTTATATCTTCAATATTCACTTCATATGCTTCATTATCCAATAACGTGCCGACACCGGCCCACTGCAGTGTAATCGTCTCACCGCTGACATTATAAGAAGCGCCATCCGCCGGCAAGAGCAAATTCGGGGCTTCATAAGGAGGCGGATTGGTGAGATCGGAAGAGCGTCGTGTAGGGAAAGAGTG
>CALCQT010000266.1 GCA_937894825.1 uncultured Anaerolineaceae bacterium | reverse complement strand
GGGCGCGTTTTCCGCCGGCGCGGGAATCTATGCCGCGGCCAAACGAAAGTTTGATGACTCGAAGGGAAACTCCGGTGCGGTGCGGACCGGTTTGGCAGCGGTGCTGCTGATGCAGGTGCTGGGGAACCTGGGCACGATTAAGATTATTCTGACAAAGTTGACGGAATTGGGCGCGGCCGGGGCTGAAATCAGCGGGCTGAAGGCGGTGATCTTCTTTTTCACCGGCATTGGGAGGCTGATCGGCGGCCAGACGCTGCCGCTTTATCCCGGAGACTGGTACTGGCTGCCGAGCCGGGCCATCCCCGGCGAACCGATCACCGAGTTCCCATTTTTCACTTTTCTCTATGGCGATCCGCATGCGCATCTGTTCGCGCTGCCGCTTACGGTTTTGGCGCTGGTCTGGATGGCGGCGTTGCTGCGCCGCTCTGATGAGGCAAAGCAGACCGGATTCTGGCAGGCGCTGGTACCACTGCTTGCCGGTACCCTGATCATCGGGGCATTGATCCCGACCAACACCTGGGACACACCGACGTATCTGTTGCTGGCAGTGGTGCTTTTGATTGGTGTGGGACTGAGGCGTCCGCTTTTCCGGTTCCGATCGATCGCTGACGCTGACACGAGGATACAAAAGCTGCTCTCGGCGACGTTCTCCGTTCTGCTGCTGTGCGGGTTGACTATTTTGTTGTATCTGCCTTATTTGCAAACGAATTCCCGCGAGATGGGGATCAATGTCTGGCAGGGCGATCGCACGCCGCTGTGGTCCTATTGGATGCATTGGGGGCTTTTCCTCTTTCTGATCATCAGTTGGTACGCGTTGGAGACGAAAGATTGGATGCACGTGGTGCGCTATGTTGATTTCCGCCGCATGCTGGCTGCGCGGCGGATTCCGCTGATGGCGGCGGGGCTGTTTATCCTCTGCGCCCTGGCATATTGTGCGATTCGCGGCGTCTGGATTGGCTGGACCGCGCTGCCGCTGATGGTCTGGTCCCTTTTATTGCTTCTGCGCGGGGATACGTCCCTGGGAAAACGCGCGCTGTTTTTTCTGGTCGGCTCCGGGTTGTTCATCACGCTGTTCGTGGAGTTTTTCAGCCTGCGTGGCGATCTGGGCCGGATGAACATGGTGTTCAAGCTTTATCTGCAGGCCTGGGTGATTTTTTCGCTTCCGGCTGCCTTCGGGGCGGTGTTTTGCTTCAAACGGACCCGGCGTGGCGCGGGCGAACGGGCGTCATCCTCATCGGTAGGCGTCTGGCAGTTTCTGGCGGCGGTACTGCTGATCGGGACGGCTGCTTATCCGATTTTCGCATCCGTCGATAAGATCCGGGACCGCATGTCGACCGCAGCGCCGCACACGCTGGACGGTATGGCCTATATGCAGACCTCGCAGTTTTTTCAGGATGGGTTTCTGATGGATCTCTCGCAGGATTATGACGCGATTCGTTGGATGCAGGACAACGTTTCCGGCTCGCCGGTCATCGTCGAGGGGCACGCCACGGAGTACAAATGGGGCTCACGTTATACGGTCTATACCGGTCTGCCGGGGGTGGTGGGCTGGAATTATCACCAGCGCCAGCAGCGCGGACCGATGTCCGACCAGGTCTGGGAGCGCGTCAATGCGGTGGAAGCGTTTTATAATTCACCTATGCCGGAAGAAAAAATGGTTTTTCTGCGGGAATATGATGTGGCGTATATTATCGTCGGGCAGATGGAACGCGGGCTTTATACGGCGGATGGCATCGCGGCTTTTGCCGCCGGCGACGGTGTGTATTGGGATCGTGTTTACCAGAATGAGGATACGGAGATTTACCGCGTGCGGTGATGGATAGAGATATAAAGGAAAGACTGAATTGATCATAGAACTTCTTCGTTGGCTGTTGGCACTGGCTTTTTTCGGCGTCCTCGGATATCCAATCGCCTTTCATTTTCTGCGCTTCCTGCCCGGACGGGGCGGCGGTTTTGCGCTGCCACTCGGCCTGATCCTCAGCGGCTATTTCTATTGGCTGTTCGCCATGCTGGGGCTGACGGGCGCCGGCAGCGGCGGGGTGATGATGGGTCTGTTGGCCTGCGGCGCGATTTCCGGCTGGTGTCTGATGCGGCACAGATTCGATTTGCGCGATTGGCTGTGCCTGAATGGGCGGCACACGCTGCGGTTGCTGATTCTGTTTTTTGCCGCTTTCGGGTTGATTCTGATGTTCCGGCTGGCGGATCCGGCCATTTCCGGCACCGAAAAACCGATGGAGATGACCTTCATCAACGGCATTCTTCGTTCGGATGATTTTCCACCGCATGACTCCTGGCTGTCCGGCTATGGAATCTCCTATTATTATTTCGGCTATATCCTGAGCGCACTGCTGATCCGGGTTTCCAGCGTGGCGTCCGCCGCCGGTTTCAACCTGATGTTGGCCACCACCTACGGTATGGCAGCTGCGGCGGCTTTTGAGCTGGTCCATGATCTGCTGTCGCATGATTCCGAACTGCTGCCGCGTTTGAAACATCAGGTCTGGGCCTGGTGCGCACCTGTTTTCGTTCTGTTGAGCGGGAATTTGGAAGGGCTGTTCGAAGTGCTGCATGCCCGCGGGCTTTTCCGCAACGCCGATGGCAGTTCGGCCTTTTGGGAGTGGCTGAACCTGCAGGAGCTGATCCAGGCGCCTGCCCGCGAGCCGTCCTTCAATCCGACGCTGCGGCCGGGCATCTGGTGGTGGCGGGCATCCCGTGTTATCTCGGACACACGGTTGGATGGGATCAACAAAGAGATCATTGACGAATTCCCGTTCTTCTCGTTTTACTTGGGCGATTTGCATCCGCATGTGCTGGGGATCCCCTTTGCGATGCTGGCGATTGCCGCCGCGCTGAATGTTTTTTATCAGATTCTGCGCCGGGATTCCGGTGCGGTATTTTGGGGACTGAACATTTCCGGCGCGTTCGCTGACGGATTTTCGATTCACAATGCCGGCAAGGTGCTGCGGTTTCTGCGATCGCCGGATTTCTGGTTTGCGGCCTTTTGTATCGGCGCATTGATCTTCATGAATACTTGGGATTTTCCGTTTTATTTCCTGTTGTATTGCGGTGCAATGATCGTGGCGCTGTGGCGGGTGAGCGGATGGACCCGGGAATTGTTGTGGACCGTCATTGGTTCGGTATTTTCATTAGGGATCGCCTGTATTTTGCTGTTCTGGCTGTTTTTACTGGGGCTCTCCAGCCAGGCCAGCGGCATTATTCCGAGTGGGGTGTTCACTACCCGTACGATTCATCTGGTGATCATGTTCGGTCTATTCCTTTTCCCGGTGCTGGTTTGGCTGCACAGCTCCGCGATGAAAACCAGCCGAAGCGCCTATGGGCATTGGCTGAAAATTGCCGGGATCGTTTTCTTTGCGCTCTTTCTTCTGTCGACACTCCTGTTTGGCATGCTGATCGGTTTCAATGATCTCGGCCCTTCATTACAGGCATCCGGGAACGTGCTGCTCAATCGGATTGGCGCGGCCATGCAACTGGGAGGCTCAGTCTATGCCGAAAGCCAGGGTGCGCTGAATTCCGAAGCGCCTTTGCTGGGATTCCTGATCCGGCGGCTCGAAACGCTGCCGACCATGATGCTGTTATTCGGGGCGCTGGCGGCGGCAACGGCGATCCTTTCGACCTTTGTTCGCGAGCCTCAGGCGCCGGCTGTGACGGCGGAAGCGGTTGGCGCGGAAAATAAGGTGCTGTGCGCTTCGGATAATTTTGCCGCCATCCTGCTGCTGGTCGGTTTCGGGCTGATTGTCATCCCAGAATTCTTCTATCTGCGGGATTTGTTCGGCTGGCGTATGAACACGATTTTCAAATTCTATTATCAGGCCTGGATTCTATTGGGATTGAGTGCGGCCTATCTTTGGGCGCGGCTCAACCGTTCGCTTTCCGGGTTCACACGTGTTCTGGTCAATCTTGGGACGGTTGCCCTGCTTCTCTCCGCACTGGTCTATCCGTTCTGGGGCATTCTGACGCGTGCGGAATCCTTCAGCCAGAAAGTGGCTGCCGGAGCGCAAAATCTGACACTCAACGGTGCGGAATTCCTGGAACGCAGCCGTCCGGACGACTGGGCCGGGATCGAATGGCTGCGTCAGGCGGAACCGGGTGTTGTGACGGAAAAAGTAGGCTCCAGTTATACTTCCGATAACGCGGTCAGCACGTTTTCTGGGCTGCCGGCCATTCTGGGGCCGAAGAATCATGAGTCCCAGTGGCGCGGCGGTTACACGGAAATCGGTACCCGCGAGGAGGATGTGCGCCAACTCTACGAATCGCGCAGCTGGGCGACTGCCAGCGAATTGATTGCGCACTATCAGGTCCGTTATATTTTCATCGGTTCGGCCGAGCGTGGCGCTTACACTGTTCAGGAGCAAAAATTCAGCGCGAATTTGACGCTGGTGTTTTCTTCCGGCAATTGCCGGATCTACCAGGTTTATTGATGGGCTAAGCCAGGCAGGATTATATCCTTTGTCATCCGGATCATATGGATAGAGGTGTCAAAAGTCGAATTGTCGTTTGTGGCGTCCACCTGCGCTTCGCGCAGATGGACCGGACAGGGCATTGCCCTGTCCCTACGAGGCGCCCGAGTAGGGGAGCGCATCGCGCTCCCGTTTCGATCCGTCGTAAAGAGAAAATTTTACTTTTGACACGCGGATCAAATATTAACTGATATATTAATTAATACGATTGAGGACGGAGACAACGCCGAAAGATGGCAGGAGATGAATCGATATGGAAAATAGAATAGTGTCTGACACAAACCCCTGGCGTGTTCCTTTTGCGGGGAAACAGAAAACAGGCGAGACGGGAACCGGTTTGCGTTGGGTTACGGCGGCAATGCCGCTGGTGATTCTCGCTGCCTTGCTCCTGCGGCTGGTCGCACTGGGATCGACGCCGCTGTCTGAACATGAGTCCTCGCTGGCGCTTCAGGCGCTGAATGTTTCACAGGGCGGGGAAGCAGCGGAGATCACGCAGCCATTGTACGTCCTGATCACCGCGGGCATTTTTTCTTTTTTCGGCACTTCGGACTTTTTCGCCCGTTTCTTTCCGGCGCTGACCGGTTTTGCGCTGGTTTGTCTGCCGCTTTTCTTTTCCGATTGTCTCCCGGCTCGGAAACGGCTGGCGCTGGCGATACTGCTGGCGATTGATCCGGTCACGCTGGGGTGGGGCAAAACAGCGGATGCGGTCATTCCGGT
>CALCQT010000265.1 GCA_937894825.1 uncultured Anaerolineaceae bacterium | reverse complement strand
AGCTCTTTTATCTTCTTAATGTCACACTCAAGTATCTAACAGTCGTTCCGGTGGCGCTGCTTTTCCTGATCACAACCGACCCCAGCGAATTCGCCGCATCCCTAAGCGGCATCGGGGTCACCTACCGGATTTCTTACGCTGTTTCGATCACACTGCGCTATATCGCGGATATCCAAAATGATTTCCACAATATTTCACAGGCACAGCAGGCGCGGGGCGTTGATTTGTCCAAAAAAGTGTCGCTGAAAAAAAGATTTTCAGGGATCCTATCCATCGCGGCGCCGCTCATTTTTACCAGTCTGGAGCGAATTGATCTGATCAGCAATGCCATGGATCTGCGCGGCTTCGGAAAACACAAAACCCGCACCTGGTACAGCGCCCGTCCGTTCAAACGGGCGGATATTGTTGTGCTGGCAGCCACCGCACTGTTTGTCGTGCTGGGTCTATTCATCACTTTTCATGACGGACAACGGTTTTACAACCCGTTTGTCTGAATATTAACAATTCTAATTTTGATATGGGTTCAAAAGTCAATTCAGAAAAAAAAACACGATATGTCATCTCGACTCTCGAAAGGAGCGCCATCGGCGTTCCATCGGGACGGAGAGACCCTTAATCAGGATTGGGGTCTGAGATTTTCCAAAGGACTGTATGGCGAAAATTTCTTATTTCCTTTAACATAACCTTCCTCTGGAGAATATCAGACCTCTAATGGATTTTGAGGGTCTCTCCGCCTCGAAGATACCGCAAGCGGAATCTTCGAGAGTCGAGATGACATATTTACTATTTGACATGAACTGCAAAAGTCCGATTTGAAAGGAATAAACCTGCTGTTATTCTCTCGAAACCAGCGTCGTCACGCCATAGAGGAGCACACCGGCAGGGATCAGCACGGTCCGTAAATCAAGCAGTGCCGTAACTCCGGGAAACATCTCCAAGTTCTGAAACAACAGCATTGCGCCGCAAAGAATGGTTATTAAACCCCAAAACCAGTGGGATACCGGGCGGATGGTTATTTCAGCAAGGCCGATCAAAATAAAAGCAACCGGGAAAAAACGATCGAGCGTAAATCCGGAGATCGTAATCGTTATGCCAAACAATGGCACAAGCGTTAACGCTCCAAAAAACACCAACACGATGCCAATAATCAAGGCCAATCCTTTTTGCACAGGGACTCCTCCTCAGAATATACGGAAATCGCCGCCCGCTTCTGTCGAAGATCGTCTCAACAGACATGGCCTGGCGGCAGAAATTTACCTATACTGCTTCGACAACTTCAATTTCAGGGAAAAACTGCCGCAGAGTTCCTTCCACCCAGCCGTGAAGGGTGGATGATGACAGCGGACAATCCTCACAGGCGCCTCCCAGGCGAACCCGCACCACATTTCCTTCAAAAGAGACGAAAGAAACCGAACCGCCATGATAGTGATTAATGTAATCATCCAGTTCATTGATCAACCCGCTGATCCGTTCTTCCATCGAAAATTTCTCTGTCATTTTCTCCTCCAAAAAAAATTCAGTCGCATTATCTTTCTGTTTCAGCGACGGAGAAAGCCCATATTCCTCTCGAGAGCCTTCATAAACAACATCATCACCTTAATGAACTGATCAGAAAAAGTGAATTATCAACAACAGGTCATTCCAATCGTCCTCAGGAAGAATGTTTACTCAGAATTTCGCCAATCGTTGAAACAGCCGTTCTTTTCTTATACTCGTATTATAATAGTTTCAATAAAAAAGAGAGCGGCAAATCCTCTTTTCATTCGATTTTCTTGCCAATCTTTTCGAATAAAACAGAAAACATCCGCTGCTCCGCCAATTTTACTGTTGAAACTACCTGAGAATGTATGGAAACTATGAAAATTATTGAAATTACTGAAATGTCACAGCAAGTTCTGGACGCCTTCACAAGACTGCTGCCGCAGCTTTCTTCCTCCGCCGAACCGCCGACCTGGGAAGATCTGGCGGACATGATCCAGTCCAAAGCTTCCATCGTCCTGGTTGCAGTCGACCCGGAAGAAATCGGCAATATTTTTGGCACACTGACGCTGGTTGTTTTCCGCATCCCAACCGGAATCCGTGCGTGGATCGAGGATGTCATCGTCGATGAAGCTGCGCGCGGAAAAGGGATCGGGGAATTGCTTGTGAAAGCCGCGCTTGAACGAGCCAAAAAGGAAGGCGCCAAAACGGTTGACCTGACCTCCCGTCCCTCACGCGAGGCGGCGAACCGCCTTTACCGCCGCTGCGGATTTGAACTGCGCCAAACCAATATCTATCGTTTCACCATCAATTGACTCAGTCCCTGTATTTTGGCGTCGGAATCGCGTGCATTACCGGCCAGGTGCGCTTGCTTACGAAAAATAGAAATAAAGAATAAAACTGAACAGATCATTTCAAACAAAAAAGGATTTTGAAGGAATCGTTATGACATCAAATGGGAACGCGAACATCTTTGGCGAATTAAAATGGCGCGGAATGGTTTACGACACGATGGAAGGCGTCGAAGAATTGTTGGCAAAGGAAAAAGTGCGGCTTTACAACGGTTTTGATCCGACCGCCGACAGTCTGCATGTCGGGCACATGGTGCCGATGATCGCACTGGCGCGTTTTCAGCGTTTCGGTCACCACGTCCTGGCGCTGGCAGGTGGCGGCACCGGCATGATCGGCGACCCGAGCGGAAGGTCGTCTGAAAGGAACCTCTTGACTGACGAAGAGGTCCACCACAACGTTGAAGCCATCAAAGGACAACTGGCCCATTTTTTGGATTTCGAAATAAAATCCAACCCGGCCCGGCTTATCAATAACGCCGATTGGCTGATGGGAATCAAATATGTTGATTTCCTGCGGGACATCGGAAAACATTTCACCATCAACACCATGTTGGCCAAAGACTCGGTTAAAAACAGGATGGAACGCGAAAACGGCATCTCTTACACGGAGTTCAGCTACAGCTTACTGCAATCGTACGACTTTTTACACCTGTTTGAAAGCGAAAACTGCATATTGCAGACCGGCGGCAGCGACCAATGGGGAAATATCACGGCCGGATGCGAGCTGATCCGCAGAAAAACCGGAAAAAACGCCTATGGCTTGACCTACCCGCTGGTCAAGAAAAAAGACGGTTCCAAATTCGGAAAAACCGCCGGCGGGGCTGTCTGGCTCAGTCCCGAACGGACATCACCCTACAAATTTTATCAATTCTGGCTGAACGCGGACGACCAGGATGTGATCGAATACCTGAAATATTTCACTTTCTTTGACCGGGAAACCATCCTCGGACTGGAATCCGAAACAAAAGAAAAACCGGAAGTCAGAAGCGCACAGAAAGCGCTGGCACAGGAAATGACGCAAATGATGCATGGCGCGACCGCGCTTGAGAAAGCTGTGCAGGCCAGCGAGGCGCTGTTCGGCGGTGAGATCGACGGGCTTTCCGCGGCAGACGTTCATGAAATTTTCGCGGAAGTGCCTTCCAGCGTCTTCGAAAAGGACCAGTTCTCAGGGGAAGGAAAAGGCGTTATCGATCTGCTGACCGAAAGCGATTTTCTGAAATCCAAAGGCGAAGCCCGCCGCGCCATTGCCGAAGGCGGCGTCTATATTAACAACCATCGGGTAAACGACAGTGCATCCTCGGTAACCCTCAGCCAATTTATTGACGGAAAATATCTGGTCCTGCGCAGAGGAAAGAAAAATTACTTTATCATTGAAACGAGATAATTTTTTGGGCTGTTTTTTGCGCAATGCGCAAAAAACAGCCCCCCAGATTCCGGCACTTATTCATCATCACCGTTATTTTTACGGATTTCTTCCAAATAATTGTAAAAAGTGAATTTTGAAAACCCGAAAAAGTCACAAAGCTTCACGCTGGCTTTGGACATATGCAGCACGCCTTTCTTATCCAGAAACTCCAGCGCGCGCAGTTTTTCATTTTTGTCCATCTCGGAAGCCGGTTTGCCGGCTTTTTCTTCGACCATGTGCAGATAATAATCCATCAATTCGCCAAGGCTATGGACAAAAATCGCACTGTTATGTGTATCAAATTCGGTCACTGAGTCGGATCTTGTGTATGAATTTACAATTTCCTTAACCCGTTCCAATGGCGTTATATCAACATTAATACAGACAGCTCCGATAACTTCGTCTTTCTCATTTCTGAAAAAAGTTGTAAAGGATTTAAAAATCCGCCCATCTTTCGTCTGACTGAAATAGATCGGAATATCCTCAATCTTCTTTTCATCCCATTTTAGGGCTTCGAAAAATTTATTCGTCGGTGAATCGCCAACTTTGCGGTTGGTTAAGCTATTGTATATTTTGACAATGGTATGTTCGTATCCCTTTGTAAAGTCATGGACGACAATCTCGCAATGTCTGCCAAACATGTCGAGTAGATTCAAACAAAATCTGTCAAAAAAGGTTTCGTCAAACTGCATAGGAATTTCTCCTGATGATTATAAAGTTGGGCACCGTCTCGGGGTCGGACGAAAATGATTTTTCTGTTTTAAAAGAATCGTCACAGTTTTACAGATTATCTTATCATGTTTTATCCGATTTCGAATAAAAATGCCGGAATGCGCTTATATGAAAGAATTTTCAGTATAAGCGCATTCCGGCTTCTCTTTTCGTCAACAAACCGAAGCAAGGCCTTTCCGTTCGGAATGAATACGAAGGGAACACCTCTCTCAGCCCGCGGCTTCGGCCATCACCTGATACCGCTCAAATTTCTCCTTCGCAGACTGTTCGGCTATTTTCACCAGAACCTTTGCTTCCTCGGGGAAGGTGCGTTCCAATGCCGCAAAGCGCACTTCGCCCTTCATGAAATCACGCAGCGGGACCGAAGGCGCCTTCGAATCCAAAATAAAAGGATTTTCCCCTTCTTTTTTCCGGCGCGGATCGAAACGATACAGTGTCCAATAGCCGGAATCAACCGCCAGCTTCGATTCGGGTTGTGCATAGGCCATTCCTTTGACGATCCCATGACTGATGCAGGGAGCATACGCAATAATCAGGGAGGGTCCGCGATAGGACTCAGCTTCCTTCAGCACTTTGATCAGCTGTTGCTGATTGGCGCCCAGCGCAACCTGTGCGACATAGATATTCCCGTAATTGATGGCAAGCAGGCCCAGATCTTTCTTGACGGTTTTCTTTCCGGAAGATGCAAACTTCGCGACCGCGCCAACCGGTGTGGCTTTAGACG
>CALCQT010000264.1 GCA_937894825.1 uncultured Anaerolineaceae bacterium | reverse complement strand
GCTACCGATGATCTGAGAAGTGTCTTTGGCTTCCACCGTCACAGGCCCGGCAATTTCGGATCCTGCCTTCAGGTTACTCAAAATGGCTTCTGTCCGGTTTTTGAGGACACTGATCGCGACCGAGCCGGTGATCGCAATCCCTTTTTCCTTCGGCGCACCCGCGGCGCCGGCGGCGAGCGCAAAAATGTCGCCGGTCCGTGAAGCGCTGACCGTTATAAACTCCGCTTTAATATTATTCTCCGCAGACGGGCCGAATTTGACATTTTCGATTGCCGCCCGTGTAAATCCGTCCATCGAATTGAAGGAAACGGAACCGGCGATCCCAAAAGAAGTGCCTTCTCCGTTAGTCGTCAGCGCAGCCGCGCCGGTCGCCGCCCTGAGGGTGGTGTCATTGACCGCGTTCACCGTCACGTTCTTCGCCGTCAGCCTGCCGGCATTGCGAATCGCCGCGGTGACCTTATCGATCAGAACATTGACCGCGAAGTCTCCCGCAAAGGAAAAGGCATTCTTGACCTTTTGGTTGCCGTTGCTGCCGCTGCCCGAACTCATTGAATTTGATCCGGTGCTTCCGAAATTTTGGCCGGCCAACTTCAGGTCAACCAGAATGGTTTTCTGCCAGTGTTTTCTCGGCATCCCGCTGCCGCCGGACTGCGAACCACCGCCGCTACCGGGTTTCTTCTCGGTCGTCGCGGCGGCGGCCAGCGCGAACACCCAGTTATCGCCGCTTGCCTTTGCCTGAACTTCCAATGGTCCGGAAATGTTGATTGTTCCGGCGCCGTCTCCGAAATCGGCCGCCTGAACAGTTACGCCGCCGGCCGCGCTGATTGTGCTCAGTTCCTGCAGCGCATCCAGAATCTGCGCATAAGTCGCGTCATGAGGCAGCAATTTGCTTTTGGCGCCTTTATAAGTCAGATAAAAGGCCCCGTCATGGGAACTGCTGAAAATCGTCTGAATTTGATTGCCGCCGGTCTGGTTAATGTAGAACGAACCGTCCAGTGCACCGAGCGCCTCGAACATGATCTCATCCAGATCCTCGGCAACGTTGAAGGTGATAATGAAATCTCCGGAAACGGTATCCCTGGCGACCGTCACTGTTCCGCTGCCGTCAGCCTTAAGATTTTTAATGGTGCTCAACGCGTTCAAAGCAGCCGTGATCTGTGCTTCGCTCGCGTCCCAGGGGAGCACGTCCGTCGCCTGATCCTGGAAGATCAGCCGGAACCCACCCTGGGTCGCGCCGCCCAGATTCAGTTTTTGCTGTTCAGGTTGATCAAGCGCGCCTTTTTCCAAAACTTCGATAACCGCATTATTGCTGATGATCAACGCTTTCGCGCCGGTCGTGTTGAAAGTGACCAGCCAACCGCCCTCTTCCGCTTCCGTGACCGTCACCCCGCCTGCTGCCTGAATGCTTGCCAGCGCGTTTAACGCGTCGGCAATCTTCTGCGCATCCGCGTTCGTGTCGATCGCACCGGTCGTATCGCTGCCGTACGTCAGGGTGGTGCCCGGCTTGATATCCGCGTCAAGGAGCTGTGTTTCATGCGTGTCGGCAGCGCCGTTTTCAACCGTCGTGACCGTGCCGTTTCCGTTGAAATATGAAACCGCTTCCACCGTTATCGGCTCGCTGTTGCTATCATTGAACACAACCCGCCACGGACCGCCCTTTCCATCTTCGGCGTCCCCGATGATCGCGTTCACCTCACGCAAAACCGTATTGACGCCGATGGATACGCCGACGCCGGCACTCGTTCCTTTCGCCAGCGAACCCAACAACGCATAGTTATGCGTATTGTCATTTGCGGCTACCACAACGCTTCCGCCCTGAATTCTCGCCAGTGGGGCGATCCGCGCGGTGGTCGTGTTGAAAATCCCGGTATAGGAAATCGCGCCGGCGACGGCAAAACCATCCGCCGCCTGACTTCCTGCCTGGACAAAGGTGAAATTATCGACCGCGGTATCCGCGCTTACCGTCAGGCTGCCCTGATCACCGACGTGGATCAGCGTGTTATTTCCGATCTCCGCCAGACTGCGGAAGATCAGCACCGGCACATAGACGCTTCCGCCGACGCCGCTCTTCGTTCCGGACGTTCCGTACAGACTGAATATACTGCCCGGAGCGTCCTTGAAAAACTTTTTGACACTTTCGATCTTTTTGTCTCTTGCCAGCCCCGGCTGGACATTGAACGAGAAGTTGCCCGCCACATTGACGAAACTGGCGTCCACGGCGGACGATACCTTCACGTTCTGAGTATTATTTTGTTTTGTCTGATTGATCCTGACCCTGTCGCCGATCCGAGCTTCGGTGCCTGAATCCAGCACGACAAAGCCCATGGACCCGGCGACGCCGATCTTCGTCGCGTCATCCCCACTGCCGCTGCCCGCCGCCACACTCCGGACGAGACCGTTGAATAACGATGAGTAAAACACAAAGCTGGTCGAATCCATACTGTCTGTGATCACGCCGACGATATCCCCGACGCCCGCCTGCTGAATTGCCAGCAGTGTGGCGCGGATACGTGACGGATAACTGGTTTTTGCGTCAATAAGGATATCCCGGTCAGCGTCCAGCACAGCGCCGTCGCTGATCAGAGCTTTATTGCTGTCCACCAGCACGACAACGGAAATGGCCGCCCCAAGCGCTCCTTTTGAACCGGCGTCGTCTTCCGGTGACGTTTCGCTTTCAATCGTGATCCCGTACTCATGACGAAGGGCGGAAAAAACTTCGATATCCCGTGAACTGGACAATATCGCGTTTGAGCCAACCTCCGCTTTCACCGCGTTAATACTCGTAATAATTCCCACGCCGCCGGCAACACTGATCGCTGATTTCGCCTTTTCGGTCGTGTCCTCCTTGGATTCAGGGTTCTTTGACCCGCCGAGATCCAGTTTCTTCTTGATCCAGTCGAATGCTTTGGTAAAACCGTTCTTCGTGGCATTCATTACTTTTTCTTTAATAGAGGTGGTGATCAACGTCGTTGCCGTCCGGTCCTGATTGAAGTAGGACCCGCCGGCAACGGTGTCCGTCGTCGTCAGCAAAGCCCGTACGCCAATGCCATTGGTCAGGCCCAGATCCAGCGTATGCCCGGTAACGCTCGTGTCAGAAGGAACGCTAAGCGCGATCCCGCCCGAAATCTCTTCGGCTTCCTCCAGTGACTTCGCCAGCATAAAATGATCATCGTCAGTTTTGACGACGTAATACGCGACCCATTCATTCAGGCCGCCAATTTGAATGTTCCCGCGTTCATACTGGATCGTCTTAACCAACGAATGAACCGGCGTATAGCTGTTCACATTTGCCGGATCCGCCGTGATGGCGCCGAAAGTAACAGGAATGCCAAGGGCATCCATCAGCGTTACCAGCCGGCAGGTATCGTCCGGATCATCCGGATCACAGAGGGTGATGGACGCGATCTTGTACTCGCCTCCATCGATCAATCCGCCGATACCGGTATGATCGCCCGCGCGGTAAATGACAGAATCGCCGGCAGCAAGCCCATCGGCATAAGTCAGTTTCAGCTTCGAACCGCTCAGCACGCCGTTTGCGTTCGCTTCAAAACCGTAGTTGATCGCCAAATCACGAGTAATCGTTCCATCCGGCAGCCAGTAGTAGACCATATCGCCGGTTTCAAAGCCATGATCCGGCAGATAAATCTGGTTGGCCGCGCTGTCGACATTCGGCGAACTCCCCGCTGTCCCCGGAACCGGAATAAACGATTTTTTCTTATTCGCGTCAAAGAACCAGAAACTCTGTTCGCCGCTGCCGGATTCGGGGAGCGAAAGCCCGCTGACCAGCTTCCCATCCAGCAGTAATTGGAACTGATTTGCGTCAATATATTGAACCGTATATTCTACGCCGTCCAACAGTCCGCCGATCAGGTTCTCCTGCATACTGGAATAGCGGATCTTTTGGCCATTCGCGAAACCGTGCCCCGTAATTTTGAATGTCGAAGTATTCACGTCGATTACGTCTGCGCCCGGTTGGAACACAAGCGGAACGTAGGGCGTGAACGAATGTTCCAGCCCCGGCTCAACGCCGCTGGTTGATAAATGGATCGGTTCAGTCGCAATCAGCCGGATATTATCGGCGTCGATTACGAGAACAGTATATTGCTCACCATCCGTCAGTCCCGGAATCGGAACCCGGAACGCCGCCGCATGGTAAACGACTTTCTGTCCGGTGCGCAAGCCATGGTTGGGAATGTTGAGGCTGTTCGAATAGCCTTGGTTGATCTTCGCCAGATCGATCGGGGTGTAAGATCTGGCGTCGGAGACCGTATTCGCGGTAACCTTCCCGTCCACTTTCGCCAGCACGTTGGAGACGCCGGTATAGACGGCCAGCGTCACGGCATTGTTTCCGCCGTCATACAGCACAACGGAGGCGTCTGCTCCGCCGATATTCGCACCATTCGCAATCACGTTCACCGAATCATGAGCGTTCAGTTTCGTGTCTTTACCCGTCGTAGTCCGTGAATCGATCACCGAAACGCCGACCGCAACGGAAAACGGGAATTTATTACTCTCCGCTTTCCCGCTTGTCGCGGTGGTCACGCTGGCGTTGCCATTCGCGTCAGATTGAAGCAAAATGTTCCCTGCCTCACTATGGATATAGGCGGAATCAGTCAAATCGATCAGTGACCGTGCTACCGATACGCCGACCGCCAGGGAAAAATAGACCGATTTAATCGTCAGGTCGGCGTTGCCCGTGGCGGAGGAGAGGATGTTTATATCGTTTTTCGCCCGGATGCTTGTCGTTCCGGACAGGTTGATTTTCGAAGACGCCACGCGGACATTCACTCCGACGGGAATCGGCAGCAGTCCGTTGTTCAGGATGCCGAGATCGCTTATTTTGGCCGCGATATCCGCCGCTGAAAAGCTGCTGATAAAAGCGGAAAGCAGTTCGCCGACGCCGGAAGCGTTCAGCACCTGTTCGATCTCATCCGCCAGTTTTTCACTGACGGAATATCCGCTCCTGGCGGTGATATCCACCTGATTTCCTTTGATGACCACGTCTTTAAGGCTCACTTCAGCCGCGTTGACGTAGATGCCCTGTCCGGAGCCGATCAGGATGCCAAGATTTTCGCGGAGCCAATCCAGAATCGCGACATTCCAACCATTGGTATCTTCAGCCAGGATGGATACATCGCCGCCGGTAAAAGGATCGGTAGCATGCGCGAGAATTTTAACCTTCTCCAAAACCAGTGAAACAGCCTCGATCAGGATATTTCCCGAATTCCCGGTAGAAGCTGCCGTTTCATAATCCGGACTGCCGGTTGTATTGACTTTCCGGGTCGAAATGACTTTGTCTTTGGCAATTCTGACGTCGTTCCCCTTGATTTTTAGCGACTGGCCTTTCAACAGCAGGTCCGTGTTGATCGTCACATTATCCCGTTCCGCATCGCCCAGGACCGCTAAAGAACCCGAGAAGGAATCGTTGTTGAAAGAATCAACGAACAGGTCCGAATCCGGGGCGGTGGTTTTGATCGTCAGCGAATTTTTGGGATCGCTGAAACGAACGGTCACGAACTCCGACTTAACGTCCATCTTTCCCGCGATCCGGGTCGATCCGCCGTCATCGCTCGCCTGCGCAAGACGGTATTCCTTTTGCAAACGATCAAAATAGTAGGTCAGCTCGTTCACCGGAATTAAAGACAGGTCAAATTTCGCGATATTCTCCGCTTTGACCGTCAAAGACCGGCCTGGGTTGGGGTTCGTGGACGACTGACTGAAATTGGCTTCAATGTCTTCCGCCAATAATCCATCCACTGTAATGTCCGCATTGTCATACCCGCCTGTCTGGGTAGTAGTCACCGAGATGGCGTCAACTGCGTTCCCCGTACTGTCTTCAAAGGTGATCGAATTGGCGCCGCCCTGGTCAACGATATCAATTGTCTTATCCGTTCCGGCAGATCCCTCCAGTGTGATATTGGTCGCGTTGTTCAGAAGGATCTGATTTGCATAGATAAAATTCTTGAACGTTATGGAAGCGTTCGAGTTTATGAAGGACAGTGTTCCATTCAGTGTCGAAGACGTCGGTGAGGAACAAGTGAGGTCAACCAGCGAACACCCGCCGGTAAAATTAATTCTTTGAAAGTTATCTTCCGAGAAACCCTCAAAGGTCAAATCATCGGTGAATTCTCCAGCCTCTACCATGACGTCAAGAATCTGACCGGAAAACATCCCGCTCGCCGCATTATCTTTAAGGTACTTGATCACCTCTTGAAACGTCGGAAACTGATAGAGGTTCATATTTAAATAAAACCATGGGTCGTTCCCCGCAGTTGTCTTGCTTTCCGAAGATTCGACAGTTTCCGGCAGAATGGGATCCGTCGCAATTTGTGTCTCCGTCGGATCAGGCGTGGCGGTTGCGTCCGGCAGCGGTGTCTCTTCTAACGGGAGAGCCGTCTCCGTCGAATCCGGTTCTGGCGTCTCTTCCGCTGTGGGTTCCGCGTCGGCAGCAGGTTCGTCAGCCACTTCCGTTGAGTCCGGTACAGGCGTCTCCTCCACCGGCGGTTCCGGATTGGCAGGAGATTCATCGGCCACTTCTGTCGGGTTCGGCACAGGGGTTTCTTCCACGATAGGTTCCAAATCGGCAGGAGGCTCGTCAACCG
>CALCQT010000263.1 GCA_937894825.1 uncultured Anaerolineaceae bacterium | reverse complement strand
TTGGCAATGATGCGGAAATCGCCCCCCCCGTCTATCGGTTACGCGTTCCATTTGAACCTTTACCTCAAGAGCAGGAATCGCCCATAGTACATTCATTACGCAGTCAGGCCAGAGAGCTTGACGACGATCTTAACCATGAACCGATCTCTTCTGATTCCGAAACTCCTATCCCGGGGGATTCAGCGCCCGACGCGGAAAAACCGGTCGTAAAAGAGGCGTCGGCAAACGAAAATGAAACAGCGCGTGAAACCGATCGTCCGGCTGATGCTGACAAACCGGTGAGGACTGAGTCGGCTTCCGACAGAAGAAAGCGAGCCGGCGCTGGGAAAAAACAACATTCTTCCGCAAAAAAAGGCGGGATACGAATATTCCTGGTTATTTTGCTGTGTGTTTTGGTGCCGGTCATTGTCGCGGTGACCTTCTCCCGCATTTATTCTACGCGCGGTAAAAATCAGTTTTATCTGAATAATCTTGAAAGTGCAGTTGAGACTGCGAAAATCGCGTATCAGCAAACCGAACCGGAGCTGCAACGGATTTCGTGGGAAAAAGTGCTCGAGTATCTGGATGAAGCGGAGCCTTTCGGCAGTTCCAAAGCCGCTACAGATTTGCGGACGCAGGCTTATGATGTTTTGGATACCTTGGAACATGGACGGAAAACGGTCTATCATTATGCGCTGGCGGATCAGCTCCCGAAAGCAACCAATCTGACTTCGATCGAATCAACAAGCCAAAATATATATGCACTGGATGAAAGCAGCGGAAATGTGCTGCGGTTTTTTATTTACAATTCCGGACTGACACTGGACAAGGATTTCCAATGCGGACCAGGCGTTTATGATGAATTTGGGACCACGGCCGCGGGTGCGGACGGTTCAAAACAGATCACAGTTGGGAAACTGATAGATTTTGTTTTGGTGCCGCACGGCGTTTCCGGAACGACCGGATTGGCTGCGATTGATGCGGATGCCAATCTCCTGTATTGTGTTCCTACCGGAAAGAACAGGGCGCATCATCTGGACACACCTGCGATTGGCTGGCTTGGGATTGACGCCCTGTATTATACAGCGAATACTTTATATGTTCTGGATGCTAAGAATGAAGCGATTTGGCGTTTTTCACATCTGGGTGACGCGGGTTTTTCGAGTGAGCCAAAGAGCTATTTCGGCGCCAGCGCGCCGGGGATGAAGGATGTGGTTGATTTTGTTATTTATGACCGCTATGCTTATCTGCTGCGAAAAAACGGGACGTTGATCTATTGCGATTATACCGGTTATGATCCGGCTTGTTCTTATATCGCGATACTGCAAAATGAGAAGGAAGAAGCCGTAGAACTGACGGACCGGGCATTTTCCCAGATTAAGATCAATACCTCGCCTGATCTCTCGCTGTATATGGTGGATCAGAAACTTCAATCTGTGGTGAATGCTTCTTTGAAGTTGAATTTGGTCCGCTACATTGTGCCGGACCGCGCTGCCAGTGAGGGCGCCGGAAAACCGGTTTCAGGGTTTGGATTCCTCAATCAGGCCAACCTGCTCTGGGCTTCGGGAGCAGAGTTATATAATGGGCCGATGCCATGATGATTCCGCATGTATAGTTAGTTTTATATACGGCGTGCGCAAAACTAACTATACATACACGCGTGCGCGGAATTCTATTTTTGATACCTATAGTGGAAAAGGGCCATCCTTAATTTCCTCATAATTTCTATGGGACATAGACAAAATAGGAAAATTCGCAGAAGTTTTCATCCTTCGTCTTTAGGACATAGGTGGATTCATATTTCCCGTCGTTTTTCTTTTCCAGCGGCGCTTCCATCAGAATGTTGATGATAAACGAATCGTTGGGTTCGACCGAAGCGACCGGAAGGGCATAGGCATAGTTTTCATCGACTTCAGCCTGTAGCCCCTCAAGATATTCAATGGTCACCTCATTCTTCCAGGTTTTTGTGCCTGTATTGGTAATTTGGACCTGAAACGAGAAAACGCTCCCGGGCGAAAATTCTCCATAATAATAAGGGCTCAGCAAGACCGTCTCGCAGTCATATCCGCTGGGGTTCGGCGTTCTGGTTGGTGTTGCGGATGGTTCGGGCGTGGCGCCAAGCGGTGTGGCTGTGGCCGTCGGCAACACGGGGACGGCCCCCGGCGCGGCGATTTGCTGTTCCAATGCCTGCACTTTTTCTTCCAATCCCTGAACGCGCTGTTCAAGCGCGCTGATCGTGTCACCATATTGCTCGCTCAGCGCGTCCTCAACCTGCTTGATTAAGGCTTCCAGGTCTAACGAAATGATTGGACTATTCTCCTGCCCTGCCGGGGAAAAGCTCAGCGTTAATGCCAGTACCGCGAGGATCAACAGCATGAGATGTTTATTGTTCTTTTTCATTCCTGACTCCTTCTAAAGAAAACCGGACATTCAATAATTAATCTTAACATACCTTATCAAAATTCAATTATCGGACCACTGTTCAATGCAAAGCGAATTG
>CALCQT010000262.1 GCA_937894825.1 uncultured Anaerolineaceae bacterium | reverse complement strand
AACCAGCGTTGGGCCGCCAACAGGAAGAACAGGAAAAACAACAGCGCGGGCAGGTCCGAGAGGAACATTTTTGAGTTGGAGACGCCGAACAGCGGCCCGATGGCCAGTGTGTTCAGTTCGCGCAGGATCGCGATGCCGGCGGCCAGCAGACCCGCGCCCTGAGAATGGATCCGGCTGCCGAGCAGGAACAGGCAGGCCGGGATGAGCGCCAGCAGGATGGTCAAAAAATCGATCGCGAGCAGCAGATCGCGCCCGGCCAGCGTTTGCAGAAAAGCCAGGATCACAACAAAGAGCTGGCGGGAAATGACGGCGTTTTTGAACCCCAGCCCGGCCTGGATGCTCTCGGACCACAATCCGAAATAGGCCGCGTCGGAGGCTGGATAAGGCAGGTTGTTGGGCGGGGTGATCTCCATGAAATAGCTGTGTTTCAGCGCCTCCAAGGTCGGAACGGCGGTCCAGATCAGTGCGGCGACGGCCCAGATCAACACGAAAAGAATTCCGGTGCGGACGGGTTCGGACACCTTATGGCGCAGGGCAAAGGAAAGTGTAAAAAGCACCAGTGCGGACAGGAGCGCGGCAGCCAGCTGCCAGTATTGGATGCTCATGCCGTTGGGCTGCCAGTCAAACGGGTCCGGGGTGACCCCGATCCGGCTGAATTTGACCAGTGCGAAAAAGGCAACTCCAACCGCTGACAGCAACAATGCCGTGCGAAGCATTTTTTTGTCGTTTTCAGAATCGATCGGGCCGGTTGCGTTAATCAGACGGGAGAAGAGCAGCGTTTGCCCGCCCAGCAGGATGAAAAACAGTCCGAGCGGCAGCAGCCGCGTATAGTAGGCGTGGTTCGTTTCCGGTGTGATGAATCCGGTGTAGAGCAAAGCGGCTGCGGCGAAGGCTGCCGCGGCGAGGAAGAG
This sequence comes from uncultured Anaerolineaceae bacterium, assembly GCA_937894825.1. GTDB lineage: Bacteria > Chloroflexota > Anaerolineae > Anaerolineales > Anaerolineaceae > Flexilinea. Next base: position 1,067 of record CALCQT010000262.1, on the reverse strand, counting down.
CGCCGGAAAGGGTGCTGCGAGCGGGAATCCGCCGTCTTTGTGTCCGTTTCCGGAGCGGAGGAAACCGGCGCATGCCGCCAGCAGGAACCCCAGCAGGACGGCGGCCATCGCCAGGCGCGAGGCGGAAAACCCCAGCAGGACTGCGCGCTTCCCGTCTGAGGCGATGAGGCGCAGCCAAACCAGCGCCAGCGCCGCTTCCACTGCGGTCAGCAGGAAGAAGAATTGAGTCAGTCGTTGGATTTTGTTTCTTTCCATTGTGAAATCTCCGGTGCTGCGAGTGATTTGGGAGTCGAGATGACAATGTCTTTAGTTTTAATTTTACATTTGTTCTATTGTTCTAAGGGAATGATATACTTTTATTTATGGCAACGATTGAGAAAAAAAGAAAAACAAAAACGACTTATCGCGGCGACAAAAAGCCGGCTATGACGGCCAGGAAAAAGGCGGCGCAGAAGTCCGCTCAGATCGAAAAGAAGAACGCAGGTGTTTCCACCGCCTCGCTGATCCAACGAATCCTGAGCGCGCTGATAACGCTCAGCGGAATTGTGCTGCTTTTTACCGGCGCGCTGGTTTTGTTCAGTCTGCGTTTCCCCGATATGAATTCCATGACGGAACAAAGCGTTCTGTTCTCACGCTTTTATGCCGGAAAGTCCGCCGGATTCTTAGGCGTCATCCTGCTCTTTTTGGGTATCTGGCTGATCGCGCTGCGGCGGATCCGGAAACCCTTTTCGTTTTCATGGAGCTACTTTCTGTTTTTCTTAGCAGTGTACCTTTTTTCATTGGTCGTGATCCAGCATCGCACCAGCCGAAATTCTCCTTTTGTGACGCCGGAAGAAGCCGGCGGCGTTTTTGCCGATTCGGTCGACAGGACGCTCACGGCTGCGGTCGGAACTGCCGGTGCGGTCATCATTTATCTCTTTTTGGGGCTGGTGCTGGTGCTGATTGCGGTGAAGGAACTGCTGCGGATCCTGCCGGAAAACGTCTCACAGGCGCTTCGTTCAAGTTTGCTGCTGCCTGCGGAATTATGGCGGCGGCGCAACACTTCGAACCCATTGCCAGAAGATGAT
>CALCQT010000261.1 GCA_937894825.1 uncultured Anaerolineaceae bacterium | reverse complement strand
GTTTGTGGTTGGCCTGTTGACATCCGTCCACTGCATCGCCATGTGCGGCGGAATCAATTTGTCCCAATCCGTTCGCGCCGCTCAAACCGGTGCGGGCGGCCAAACAGAAGCGGGCAGCGCTTCCGTTCTGCTCCCAACCTTCCTTTATAACCTTGGCCGGGTCATCTCGTACACCCTGATCGGCGGCATCGTCGGGGCGATCGGGTCGGTCGTCAGCTTCTCCGGAACTGCCAAAGGGATCGTTCAACTGGGCGCCGGCATTTTCATGGTCATCATGGGATTGAACATGCTGGGGATTTTCCCCTGGCTTCGCAAGCTGAACCCGCGCATGCCGAAAATCTTCGCCCGAAAAATCGGGGCGCAAAAAAGAAACAGCAACAGTCCGCTCTACGTCGGACTGCTCAACGGGCTGATGCCCTGCGGGCCGTTACAGGCCATGCAGCTTTACGCGCTCTCCACCGGTAACTTTTTCGCGGGCGCGCTTTCGATGTTCCTTTTCAGCCTGGGGACCGTTCCACTGATGTTCGGTTTTGGCGCGCTCAGTTCTTTGCTGAATCACAAGTTCACCGGTCGGATGATGCGCGTCAGCGCGGCGCTGGTCATCATCCTTGGCGTCTCCATGTTCAGCAACGGCGTGAGCCTCTCCGGCATTTCAGTCGTTCCTTCCGATCCATCGCCGGTAAGCGGCGACTCCGTGGCGCAAATCCAGCATGACGTCCAGGTTGTCACCAGCAAAGTGCTGCCGGGACAATACAAGCCGATCACGGTTCAGAAAGGCATCCCGGTGCACTGGACGCTGCAGGCGGACGAGAAAGATATCAACGGCTGCAACAACCGCATTATTATCCCCAAGTACCAGCTGGAAAAGAAGCTGCTCCCGGGCGACAACATCATTGAATTCACGCCGGACGAAAGCGGCACGATCGCATTCAGTTGCTGGATGGGCATGATCCGGAGCCGCATTGATGTCGTGGACGACCTGAGCAGCCTGGCCGCCACCGTAAATCCTGCCGGTACCGCCAACGCGACGGATCTGCAGAAGATGCTGGCCATTGCAACGCTGGACCAGGGGACGCAAAGCGTCTCCATCCAAATGGATGAAGTCGGGTTTACGCCCTCGGTGATCGTGGTCCAGCGCGGCCTTGAAACCGTGTGGACGATCAAGGCGCAAGCCATCACACCGGACAATAACCGCATTGTCCTTCCGGTCTATGATGCGGAAATTGCGTTGGAAAATGGTGAGAACACAGTCCGGTTGGTGCCGACGGAAGATTTTGAATTTCACACGCCGGATGAAGCCTTCTTCGGATATGTCAAGGTCGTGGACGATCTGAGCAACATTGACGCGGACGCGATTCTGGATGAAATTTATCGGCTTATCCCGACACAGAGCCTGGCGTCCGTGAATCTTTGACCCCTTAATCATCTTTTAATCACAACAAACCGAAAAAACATCTTGAAAAAAAATCCATTCAGGTGTATTCTTTGGTATATACACCCCAGGGGGGTATGGTACTATAAAACAGAGAGGAGCGAACATGACAGAAAACCAGATTGCGGAAGCCATCGAGACAGAAAGTTGCGAGATGGAAGGCTGCCACAGTCACCAGACCACGATCCGCAGTGAGAAATTGCGCTCAACACTGCTCAGAAGGCTGAATTGTGTCGAAGGACAGGTCCGGGGCATCAAAGGCATGGTCGAGAAAGACAGCTATTGCGACGACATCCTGAACCAGATCACGGCGGCCAAAGCAGCCCTGAGCGCCATCAGCAAAATTGTGCTGGAGAACCACATTCACGGATGTGTCACGGAAAAAATCCGCAACGGCGAAGATGAAGTCGTGGATGAACTGCTGCGAACGATCGGGCGAATGCTTTAAGCCTGTTCGGCACATCACTCAGCGACGGAAAACATGTTGAGATACGAATAAAACGGCGTCCGGATCCGCGGATTCCGCCATACAAAGTTTGAAAGGATTTATTCTGAATGTCAAAAACAAAAAACAACCCGGTTAAAAAGGACAACGAGCCAGCCCGGAAGCCGAAAACGCTTCTGTTGGGCAGTATCGCGGCGGTTGCGATCGGAATTATTGCGATAGCAATTTTTACAACCCGGTCTGAAAAAGGTCAGCCCTCCATTTCGAACGAACCATCCGCGAAGGATAACGTACCGGCGCTCCCGACAACTGCTGTGGCTGCGAAGGACACCGTACTGGTGGTCCCAACCAAAGCAGTGGCCGCGAAAGATGAAGATCTGGTGATCCCGGTCAACGAAATCACCGAAAAAGCTTCTTTCTTCCCCGTGGAAATGGAAGGGGTCAACCTGGAAGTCCTGGCGGTCAAAGCCCCGGACGGCACCATCCGTACCGCGTTTAACACCTGTCAGGTCTGTTTCGCTTCCGGCAGAGGTCACTATAAGCAGGATGGCGACGTCCTGGTCTGCCAGAACTGCGGTAACCGCTTCCACATGTCCGACGTTGAAGTGACCCGCGGGGGGTGTAATCCGGTCCCGATTACCGGGGATGAGAAAATCGTCGATGAAGACAGCATCACCATCCCGAAGGAATTTCTAACCGAAGCAACTGTCATATTTGAAAACTGGAAAAATTGAGATCATTTTGCAGTAACAATATTTTGAAAGCGAGGCAATCACTTTGAACCACACGGAAACGATTCAAATCAGCGGCATGACTTGTGCGGCATGCGCCCGAAGAGTCGAAAAAGCCGTTGACAAACTGGAAGGCGTGTCCAACGCCTCAGTCAATTATGCGACTGAGAAGCTATCACTGTCCTATGACAGTGATACAGCATCCCTTACACAGGTTCGGGATGCCATTGAAAAAGCCGGCTATGGCATCGTGGAGAAAGTAGTCGAAAACCATGTCCTGATCCCCATCGGCGACATGACCTGCGCGGCCTGTGCGCAAAGGGTTGAAAAAGCCATCGGAAAATTGGACGGCGTTTCCACAGTTTCCGTCAATTACGCCACTGAAAAAGCGGCTGTCGATTACGATCCGCAAACAGTGAAACTTTCCGCGATCCGGGCCGCCATCGAAAAAGCCGGCTATAAAGCGCTTAACATTGAGAAAGGAACCGCGGTAGACGAAGACCGGCTGCGTAAAGAAAAGGAAATCCGCACCCTGCGCACGAAGCTGATCGTCTCGGCAGTTTTTGCCGTGCCACTGCTGTATCTGGCGATGGGATCCATGATCTGGTGGCTGCCGTTCCCAATTCCCGCCTTTCTGAACCCGATGCAGTATCCGCTGACCTATGCACTGGTGCAACTGGCGCTGACAATCCCGATCGTGATTGCCGGACGGCGATTCTATACCGTCGGATTCCGGGCTGCTGCAGGCTGGCATAGCGGCAGC
>CALCQT010000260.1 GCA_937894825.1 uncultured Anaerolineaceae bacterium | reverse complement strand
GACGGGAGTACGCCCCTGTTTCAAGACTCCGAGACACTGAAAAAGCTATTGGAGCCGACATTATTCTATGGCGATCAAGCTTATCCGCGCAATGCGCATGGCTTTTGGGTTTCAGGATACGCCGTGCCGGTCTATGGTCATGGTGGAAATACAGCTACGCACTCGGCAATGCTTTGGATTGATCCGGTCAGTCACATCGGTGCGGTGCTTTTGACGAACCAGGCCAATGAAGCGGTATTTAATAAAGAACTCGGAATGATCATTTACGGGGATTTTCAACCGCTGGAATCAGCCACGAACCCTGAATCTGTGACGGAAGGAGTTTATCAGATTTCTCGCACGATTCAAAACGGTTTCGGGAAAATCTACGGCTTGGTCAACCGTATTGTGCTTAAAAAGACGGACACCGGATATGAAGGTTCCGCACCAGGGCTAACAATTCCTCTCCAGTTTGTGGCGGCGGATCTGGTTACATCGGAAGGGATGATGGCCAGTATTGATAAGGACCCGAATGAGAACGAAGTGATTCGTTTCTATGTTATGGACCTGTACAAAATTCCGGAATTACAAAACACACTTGAGTGGGTGTTTGTCGGTCTATGGGTGGCTGCTGTTTTATACAGCCTGATTATGTTGATTCTGGCGCTTATCAATGCGGTTCGCGTCAAACGAGGCAAGTCCTCGGCCAACTACGGTGCGGATGGCAAACGGGCTTTGATTTATCTGGTTACTGTCCTGACGCTGATCCCGATCATTTTTCTGGTGCTTGGTGTTGCCGGTTTTCAGCATAGTGAGTCCTACCGGATCTATCCAACTATTTTGTTGGCGGTGATGGTTCTTCAGGTGGCGTTGTTTGCCTGGCAGTTCGTGAGTTTGTTCTTTTCGCAGAATACGCCGCGTGTGCGCGGAATCCTGGCCTGTTTGACGGCATTGATTTCAGCAACCACAATTTATTACTGGCAATTCTATCAATTCTGAGCTGTTCTCAGATATGGATAAACGAAGGACTATTCCTTAGAACCAGGACAAAAAGTCCGGCATGAATTATGGGTTCCGATAATCGAAAAATATTCTGAATGATCTGTTTTTCGATCTCGATAAACAAAGAGCGTCCTGCGAAATGGGTGCTCTTTGTTTTATATGGCTCTCCGAAAAAGTTTCTTATTTTCCTAATTTCGCTCGCTCAAGCTCCACGATCGACGTGTCCAGCTTGACGAATAACGGACTCACATCCGCGAATTTTTGCCCGACCGGAATTTCGGCCGCTTCCCATTTCCCGGTCTCTTTGGCGGGATCATACCAGTTCACTTTGTGTTCCCCCAGGCTATCCTGCACATCGCGGATCACCATATCACCGTAGAGCTGTCCCTCGAAGCCGAGCATGCTGTGCAACTTCTCGGAGGTAAACGGTAAAACCGGCGAAAAGAGAATTTTCAGATAATTGATGGCCTGCAACGCGCTATAGATCTTTCTTCCGGCTGCCTCTTTATCGGTTTTAATTAATGTCCAGGGCGCTGCAATATCCAGATAACGGTTCACTTCTGTGGCCAGGCGCATGGTCTCGCCGAGGGCTGCCCGAAGATGCACCGCTTCATATTCTTTTGCTACAGTCAAAAAACCTTCCCGAACGGTATCCAGCAGCTCCTGATCTTCTTTTTCGAGCGTGCCCGGTTCCGGAACCTCTCCCCAGTGCTTTTTGGCGAAGGACACAACCCGGTTGGCGAGATTGCCCCAGGTCGCGACCAATTCGTTATTATTGCGTTTCAGGAAGTCATCCCAGTCCCAGAAAGTGTCCTGAGATTCGGG
>CALCQT010000259.1 GCA_937894825.1 uncultured Anaerolineaceae bacterium | reverse complement strand
GGACTCACGATTGGAAAAGGGACAGAACGTGTGCGGACCACAACATCGGTTTCGCATCTGTTCTTTGCCGGAGATAAACTGGAATTGGAAAAGTTGCTTTGGACACTGCTGGGTGTCCGGTACGATATTCAAATCTAATCCGGACACATTCGCTTTGCGGGTGCCCGAAGAAACGAGAGAGAAAAATAATGAAAATGGTAAAAGACAAACATGTACTTGTGGCGGCGGATATTGCCGGCGTTCCGCTGAAGGAGGCCGTGGTGGCGGATTTGCTGAAGGACGGCTGGATTATCACCGATATTGGCGTGAAGTCTGTCGATGAGAAAAATCCGGAGATGTTCCACCGCATCGGGCTGAAAGTGGGGGCGAAAATTGCGGAGCGCGAATTTGAGCGCGCGCTGATTTTCTGCGGCACCGGAATGGGAATTCACATCGCCGCCAGCAAATGCCCGCATGTTCATGCCGCTGTGGTCGAGAGTGTCCCGGCTGCGCTGCGCTGTATCACCGGCAATAATTGCAACGTGTTGGCCATGGGAGCGCAATATGTGGCGCCGCAAATGGGGATCGACGCAGCGCGTGCGTTCCTGGAACACAATCTTGGCGACGGGTATGAACACTGGAAGGGGTTCAAAGAGTTCCATCAGCTTGCTTATGACGAGTTGGAGGCCTTTGATTATGAAGAATTCAAACGCAACGGGTTTGAGGTCAAAAAGCTCGGGGAAGTCGACCTGGCGATATAGAAAAAACATGGAAAGAGGAATTCATTATGAAATTCGGAACATTTTTTGCATATTGGGTGACGGAATGGAAGGGCGACTATTTATATTATGCCGACAAAGTGAAAAACCTTGGCTTTGACATTCTTGAAGTTTCCGCCGGGCAGTTACTGACCATGTCCGATGCGGAATTGGCAGCCTTGCGGGACCGCGCCAGAACGCTTGGTCTTACGATTACCTCAAACCTCGGCCCGCCAAAGGACAAGGATGTCTCTTCCGCGGATCCCGCTGTTCGTGAGGCTGGCATTGCTTATTTGACTGACATTATGAAGGCAATGGATAAAGTCGATTCGCGCGCGCTGGTCGGGGTGATCCACAGCTATTGGCCCTGTGATTTTTCCGACCTGGACAAGCCTGCCCTTTGGGCCCGTGGCGTGGAAAGCATGAAGCTTCTGAGCGAGACGGCCGATTCGTTGGGCATCGATTTATGTCTGGAGGTTGTGAATCGGTTTGAATCCAACATCCTCAATACCAGCGGAGAAGCGGTTCAATATTGCCGGGATATCGATCATAAGCGCGCCAGAATTCTGCTGGATACCTTTCACATGAATATCGAGGAAGACGATTTCGGCGACGCGATTCGGCACGCCGGATCCTACCTCGGACAATTGCATGTCGGCGAAGGCAACCGCCGGGTGCCGGGGAAAGGCCATCTGCCCTGGCAGGAAATCGGCAAAGCGCTGAAAGATATTAACTTTAATGGTAATGTTGTAATGGAACCATTCATCCGGATGGGCGGTCAGGTCGGTTCGGACATTAAAGTGTGGCGGGATTTGACCGGTGGCGCCAGTGAGGAAACGCTTGATCTGGAAATTAAGGAATCGCTGGAATTTTTGCGCCGCACATTCGCATAAAGGAGGATCAGGATGAGCAGCATTTGGACCATGGGTGAGCTGTTGGTCGAGATTATGCGTCCCCGCGCGGACATGCCGCATGATGTTCCGGGTGAATATCTGGGACCTTATCCGAGCGGTGCGCCGGCAATCTTTATTGATACCGCTGCGCGGCTTGGAATTAATGCCGGTATCATTGGCGGCGTCGGAAATGACGGTTTTGGACAAAATCTTTTGCAGCGGCTGGAAAAAGATGGGGTGATTCTGAGCCATGTTCTTCAACTTGACGAAGGGTCCACAGCGGTCGCTTTCGTGATGTATCGGGATGATGGCAGCCGTCAGTTTATATTTCATATCAAAGGTACTCCCGCGACCCGAGCCAAAATGCCTTCTCAGCCGATTTCGGATGTCGGATTTTTCCATGTGATGGGGTGCTCGCTTACGACGGATCCGGGTTTTTGTGAAGAGATCATCCATACAACGCATCAGATGAAGGAAAATGGGGCGAAAATCAGCTTTGATCCCAACATTCGTCCGGAATTGCTTCAGGGAGACTTAAAGGCGATTATTCAACCGGTGCTGGAGAATTGCTCGGTTTTGCTGCCGGGGGTTGACGAATTACTGACGATCGCAGAGGCGGATACGATCGACGCTTCTGTTGAGAAATTGTTCAAAAATCCGCTGCTGGAGGTCATTGTGCTGAAGCAGGGCGCTCGCGGCTGTGATATCATTACACGAGAAAACCGCGAGCACATCCCGGCATATAAGGTGATACAGGTGGATGCGACAGGCGCAGGGGATTGTTTTGACGCAGCCTTTTTGTGCGGATTGCTGAAGGGAAAATCCCTTGGGGAGGCAGCCAGAATGGCGGCTGCGGCAGGCGCCCTCAACGCGATGGCTTTTGGTCCGATGGAAGGTGATATTTCCCCCGAAACGATTGAGAATATGATTTCTTCTCAATAACAGGTTGTTACCGCTGCCGGACAGAGGACGTTTTCGCCATAAAGGGATGTGCAGCGTTGTTGCGGACCCGCAAGGGTCGATTCCTTAGATCAAACTTTTTTTTCATTTTCTTGATTGAAAGTGAGGGTATGTATGGCTTTAGTCAGTTCGGCGGAACTTATTACTCAGGCACAGCGCGAACATTACGCGATTGGTGCGTTTAATATCGAAAATATGGAAATGGCACAGGCGGTGATCGCGGCTGGAACAGAGTTGCGGTCTCCGCTTTTGTTTCAGACGACACCCGGGACGTTGAAATATGCCGACCCACGCATGTTTTACGCCATCGTGAAGACGCTTGCGGACGAAGCGCCGATTCCGGTGGCGCTCCATTTGGATCACGGCGACTCCTTTGCGCGTTCCTGCGAAGCAATTCGGGCCGGATATACCTCCATCATGATCGACGGTTCGAAACTTCCCTTTGAAGAAAATATCGCGTTGACGAAGCGGGTTGTCGAAGTGGCTTCCAGTTCGAACATTCCCGTGGAAGGTGAATTGGGCACGATCGGCGGGAAGGAAGACAGCCACGAGGTGAAGGATAAGGACGCGCTTTACACCAACGTGGATCAGGCCGAGGAGTTTGTGGACCGGACGGGATGTTCCTTCCTGGCTGTGGCGATTGGGACAGCGCATGGATTCTATAAAGGAACACCGAAGCTGGATTTTGTGCGGATTGAACAGATCGCCAAACGGGTCTCTGTTCCGTTGGTGCTGCATGGCGGGTCCGGCATTCCGGATGAAGATGTTCAGCATGCGATTCGGCTGGGCATGAGCAAAGTGAATTTTGCTACGGAGCTGCGCTGGTATTTCACCCAGGCTTGTCGGAAAGTGCTTACGGACGGCGAAATATTTGATCCGAAAAAATATGGTTCTGCCGGCCGTGACGCCGTGCGGGATTTTGTGAAACAAAAGATTGTGGTGTGCGGATCGGGCGGAAAAGCCTGACGTTTCTGGAGATTACGGAAAAAATAAAAAGATATGGAAAAAGAATTTGATTTGGTTGTTCTGGGCGACGCCAATCCGGATTTGATCCTGACGGGGAAAGACATTGTCCCGGAATTTGGTCAGGTTGAAAAATGGATTGATAATGCCGAACTGACCGTTGGCGGCTCGGCCGGTATCTTCGCGGTGGGTTCGGCGAAACTGGGCCTTAAAACGGCTTTCATCGGCAAAGTGGGCGCGGATGAGTTTGGCCATTTCATGCGTGATCAATTTGTCCGTCACGGGATTGATGTCAGCGGACTGGTGATTGATCCAAAGATCAAAACCGGGTTGGGGATCAGTCTCTCGGACGGCAATGACCGGGCGATTCTGACTTTTGGCGGCTCGATTCCGCTGCTGTCTTATAACGATATTGATTTCGATTTATTGTCGCGTGGCCGCCACTTACATTCCGGTTCTTATTATCTGTTGGATGGCCTCCGCCCTGATCTGGCTCGGATCTATCAGGAAGCTCAGGCGTTGGGACTGACGACTTCGCTGGATACGAATTATGATCCGAAAGAAGTCTGGGACCGGCAAGTGTTTGATGTTTTGGATCACACCGATCTTTTCCTGCCGAACATGACCGAATTGCTGGCAATTTCCGGACAGAAAACGCTTGAAGCGGCGGTTGAGCACTTTACTTCGGGCCGGAAGCTGATGGTGACATTAAAAAATGGCGCGGACGGTGCGCTGGCCTTTTCCAACGGAGAGAAGTATTCCGTTTCAAGCATAACCGTCACGCCGCTGGATACCACCGGCGCGGGCGATTCCTTTGATGCCGGTTTCATTTATGGGTATCTGAACCAATTTCCGATTGAAAAATCGCTGCGTATCGGCTGCATCTGTGGCGCGTTGTCGACCCAGGGGTTGGGCGGCACGGCTGCGCAGGCCACCCTGGCTGAACTGAACACGTATCTCTAAGTTATTCTCACCTGAAAGGATTGGATATGGCACAATTTTGTCCGGCTGACTTGCTGCTTGAAATTGTAAAAAAACAAAAGCAGGGTCAAACTGCCGGTATTTATTCGATTTGCTCCGCGCATCGCTCCGTGCTTCGGGCCGCGATGAGAGAAGCGGCACAGACAGGCGAAACCATCCTGATCGAGGCGACCTGTAACCAGGTCAACCAATTCGGCGGGTATACCGGGATGACGCCGCAGGATTTTGCCGCTTACGTTCGTTCGATCGCACAGGAGTTGGATTTTCCGGTGGATCGGATCATTCTGGGCGGTGACCACCTGGGAATTAATCCCTGGCAAAAGGAACCGATCGCTGCGGCGCTTGCCAAAGCGGTGACCATGGTGGGGGATTTTGTTCGAGCGGGTTTCACGAAAATTCATCTGGATATGAGCATGCCGGCGGCGGATGACCTGGTGTTGCCGCTATCAGGAGAAATTATCGCGGAACGTTCGGCGATCCTGTGTGAGGCGGCGGAAAAGGCCGCGGCGGAACTGGGCGCGGTGAAGCCGGTTTATATTATCGGATCGGAAGTACCTCCGCCGGGCGGCGCAAAAAGCGGCGAAGCTGAACTGGCGGTGACCAGTGCGGAAGATGCGTTGGCGACAATTGAACTTTTCAGAAAGGTCTTTTCCGATCATGGGCTGGATGAGGCTTTCAAGCGGACGGTTGCGCTGGTAGTGCAGCCCGGCGTTGAGTTCGGCGATCATGAAATCCATGATTACGATCGTGAAAAAGCAATTCGGCTGTCCGAAGCGATCCGTTCGGTTCCAAATATGGTCTATGAAGCCCACTCGACGGATTATCAGACCGCCGATGCGTTGAAGGCGCTGGTGGCGGACCATTTTGCCATCCTGAAGGTGGGGCCGGAACTGACTTTTGCCTATCGTGAGGCGCTGTTTGCGCTGGCGCTGATGGAGGAAGCCTGGGTCGGCGAGCGGCTGGGGGAGAAAACCAGCCGGGTTCTGGATGTCGTGGACGATACGATGAAAGCGTTCCCTGAGAATTGGCTGAAATTTTACGGTGACGACCCGGCGGAACAGGCCTTTTCCCGCAAGTACAGCCTGAGTGACCGGGTGCGGTATTACTGGAATCAGCCGGATATTCAACGGGCCGTGGACAGCCTGCTGCGAAATATCGCTGAAAATCCGCTGCCTTACCCGCTGCTGAGCCAATTTCTGCCGGAAGAGGCGCGCTTAATTCGGGAAGGTAAGCTGGCGAATACGCCGGAAGACCTGCTGGAGGCCCACATCGGCGCCGTGATCCGGCGCTATCGGCAGAGCTGCGGGGCGAATTCCTGACAGTCTGGTGTTTAATCGAGTCTTAGTTTCGCGTTACGTTGAATCAATTTTTGAAAAACGGCAAATATTTCCTGCTTATTTGCCGTTTTCTGTTCCCAATGCCCTAGTAAAAATGTCCGCATATTTCTTTTGCATACGAAAGTGACCTGTCTGCAATCAAGCGTTCTTGCAGAGATCATTTGCGCCCGTTTTGCAATCATGAAAATTTCGATAACTGAAGATATTTGTGCCGCACCGGCTTTTAAGAAATTGGGGAAGCTTTTTTCCACTTTTGGGTACTCACCTTGCACCATCTTTCGGATTCGTTAAGGTTACGAGTAAAAAGTGGACTTTAAATAAAAAAGAGCGGGAGACGAGATTCGAACTCGCGAATATCAGCTTGGAAGGCTGATGCCTTACCACTTGGCGACTCCCGCATACGTTCCCCTATTCTATCACAATTTTTTTATTTGCCATGAAGCAAATAACGAAAGTTCCCGCTGAAAAAAGCCCGTTTTCTCGCGAAAGTTGCGACATACTTAATACGCAACCCGGTCCTCAGATTTTTCGAGAGAATTTCCTGTAAAGGGATACAATACATAGCATACGATATCTATTTGAACAAAGGAATTTTGTTATGTCAGAAGAAAAAAATCTCCAAAATGAAAAGACAGCCGAGGCGCCGCAACCAAAAGACCAACTGGTCACAACAAAACATAAGATTACCTGCGGCGGACAGGAAGTTTCCTATACCGCCACAACCGGGCGGATGATCCTCAAAGAGGAGATCACTCACGCGGAGGGCGAGAAAAAGGACCTTTACGAAGGCGAAAAGCCGCGCGGGGAGATCTTTTTTACCGCCTATACCCGTGACGATGTGCCGGACAAAGCAAAACGGCCGGTTACGTTCGCTTTCAACGGCGGTCCCGGTTCGGCATCCGTCTGGGTTCATCTGGGAATGCTGGGGCCGAAACGGGTCAAGCTGCAGCCGGATGGCTCACCCCTTCCGCCGCCGGCGGAACTGATCGAAAATGAATACTCGATCCTGGATCTGACCGACCTGGTCTTTATCGATCCGGTCGGAACCGGCTTCTCGCGGGCGGTCAGCGGAGAAAAACCAAAAGATTTCTGGGGCTGGTCGAAAGACGTCGAATCCGTCGGCGAGTTCATTCGCCAGTACATCACTCGTAACCAGCGCTGGAATTCGCCCAAGTTCATCGCCGGTGAATCTTACGGCACGACCCGCACGGTCGGGCTGGCGGACTATCTGTCCGATAAGCATGGTCTCTATCTGAATGGGATTCTGCTGATTTCGACAGCGCTTGATTTTTCCACGCTGGATTTTTACCCGGGCAACGAGCTGCCGTTTATCCTGTTCCTGCCGACCTATGCCGCGGATGCCTGGTACCACAAGAAGCTGCAGCCGAAATATCAGCAGTCGGCTTTGCCCGCCTTTCTGGATGAAGTCCGTTCCTTCGCGGGTGGAGAATATCTGCAGGTCTTGTTCAAGGGCGACGCGCTTTCCGAGAGCGAGAAAAAACGGATCGCCACGAAAGTGGCGGGTTATACCGGCCTGCGCGTGGATTATGTGCTGCGGAGCAACTTGCGGATCGAGATCTTCCGTTTTTGTAAAGAGCTGCTGCGAGATGAGCGGCGGACCATCGGACGGCTGGACAGCCGCTATGTCGGGATCGACCGGGACGCGGCCGGAGAGACGCCTGAGGATGATCCTTCCAGCTATGAGATCACAGGGTTGTTCGCCGGCGCGTTCAATGATTACATCAGCCGGGAACTGGAATACCGTTCCGATATTCCCTACGCGATTTCGACGGGTTTATGGAAGATTTGGAGCTACAAGGAACATGAAAACCAGTATCTGCAGTTGGAGGAAACACTGCGGAAGACGATGGTGCGGAACAAGTTCATGAAGGTGTGGGCGCTAAATGGGTACTATGACCTGGCGACACCATTCTTCGCGGCGGAATATGTTTTCGGCCATCTGCATCTGGATGCCAGCCTGCGCGAGAATCTGAGTATGACTTACTATGAGTCCGGACATATGATGTATCTGCATGAGGCTTCGCTGGCGAAGTTCCGGGAAGATGCGCTGCAGTTCTATCTGGACGCCGGTGTCAGGTAATCGACATTCAATCAATAAATAAAACAGTCGGGAGTGAAGTGTTTTTTCAACTCCCGACTGTTTTTTATCATTACACAGCTTTTTATGAATCGATTTCGGACACCTTCCGGATCCGCTCCTCCAGCTCGGTGAAGTCCAGCAGCCGCGGCTGGTCCAGATGAAACGCATCTACCTTGCCGGCGCTGTCAAGCGAGAACGTGATCAGTCCGCGCGGAATGTAGCGGTCGCGCCAGACCAGGCGAAAGGTGTTATAGTGCCAGTGTTCGAGATCGGCCGTGAATGCGGGCGTATGCGTGAAACGCAGCACCAGCGACCTATTCTCCAAACAAACAGTGATGTCGCCATAGGCGGCATCGCGAAATACCCCTGCATAGGATTCCAGCGGCAGGGAAGGCAGCGTGTCCGGGACTTTCTCCGGCTCGGTCGGCAGATCTTTCTTGGGAAGCTTTTCCCAGGCCGCGATCCAATCCACCGACTCAACACCCAACAGCATGTCAAGAGCGGTGTGAAGAATGCTGCTGTAGGCCCGTGAATTCTCGCTGTTGGTCAGGACGACCGCGCCGCAGCCCAACTCCGGAAAGAGCTCCATCCGGCATCGCATGCCGTCCACACCGCCGGAATGGCCCACACTGACCGCATTGCAATAATCGTGCACTTGCCAACCGAGCCCATAAGCCGGAAAGCGCGGTGCCAGGCGCGGATGCGGGTAGGATGACGCCGGTCCGGCGTCATAACTGATGTGCGGACGGTGCAGAAATGCGATTGATTCGTCTGAAAGCAAGTGGTGATCGCCGGCAGTACCCTTATTCAGGTACATCAGCAGATAGTACGCCAAGTCCAGCGCAGTGGAATGAACCGAGGCCGCCGGTCCAACGTTGTCGTGGTTCCGGTAGGGGATGATTGCGAGCTGGTTGTCGATCTGCGCGTGCGGCGTTGCGATGTTGTCGATGGCGGCGGCTTGCAGCGCGGCGAGGGTCGGGAAGGTGCGGGTCATGTTCAATGGCGCAAACAGGTTTTCTGTCACAAAATCGTCCCAGCTTTGACCGCTGATGGCCTGGATGATCATCCCGGCGGCCAAAAAACAGACGTTCTGATAGGCGACCGTGCTGCGGAAGCTGCTGACCGGACGCAGAAAGCGCAGTCGGCGCAGCACCTCTTCCCGTGAATAATCCGAACCGTACCACAGTGTGCCGGCGCTCTCGCTGTTCAAGCCGCAGCGGTGCAGCAGCAGATCGATCACACGGATTTCTTTGCTGGCGAAATCGTCCATCAGGCGGAAATCCGGCAGAAATTTTCTGACCGGGTCCTCCCAATGAAACGCATTCCGCTCATGCAGCATGGCCAGCGCGGCTGCCACAGTCGATTTGCTCATCGAGGCGATGGCGTAGGAGGTGTTTTCGTCAACCGGCTCCTGGGCGCCAAGCGTGCGGGTGCCGAAGCCGCCGGCAAAGATGATTTCGCGCTCACGAATGACGGCGATCGAAACTGCCGGGGTGGCGAAAACGGCCTGTGCCTGCTGGATTGTATCGATAAGGGATGGGATATCAAAGGAGTTCATTGGCTTATTTTACCATCCGTGGCTTCAGGTCTTTTCCGAATCGGATTGAGTCGATACGGCAATGTTTATTGTGCCGAAGGTGAAAAGGTCTTTACGAAAATCATCATACTGCCATGCTCGCCTTCCACTCGTTTCCCGCTGTCTTGAAAACCGGCTTTGCGATAGACATGCTGGGCAACTTCGTTTCGGATATTTACGCCAGGAAGGTCTGACATGTCATCTTCGTTTACATCCTGTAAGGACGACTCTCAAAATACCCGTAGGTGTACCTATGGGTATTTTGAGGCGGAGAGAACCTCAATGATTATCTCGGTTCTGACATTCTCCAGAGGACGGTAATATGCAAATTAACTTGTTCAGGAAAATATCAGACCTATGGTGGGTTTTGAGGGTCTCTCCGCCTCGATGGGACGTCGCAGACGTCCCTTTCGAGAAGGATGTAAACGAAGATGACAGAAATGCTATTCGATGATTAGCATTTATACTTTTGACGCCTATGTCATATGTGGTGAGGGTGTAAAAAGTAGAATCACCGTTTGTGATGTCCACCTACGGCGGACCAGACAGGGCATTGCCCTGTCCCTACGAGGGCGCTTTGCGTCATGAAGAACAAATCTTTACTTAGACACCCTGATCATATGTGAACCGTTGGCTTGGGCTTTATTGTCCGGGCCAAGCCTGATTTCTCCGCTATAATTCCAGGCATGGAAAAATGGCTGGAATTTGCGAAGGAAGACTTGGGAATCGAACTCTCCGCTGCGCAGCGGACGATGTTCGAAGTGTATGAAGCCGAGCTGATGGACTGGAATGAGAAAATGAATCTGACCGCGGTGCGGGATGCGGAGGGTATCCGGATCAAACATTTTCTGGATTCGCTGACCTGTGCCCAGGTTTTGGGTGATCTGAACGGCCGGTCGCTGATCGACATCGGCACCGGCGCCGGTTTTCCCGGGATTCCGCTGAAAATTCTGTTTCCTGAACTGCGGCTGGTGCTGGTGGATTCGGTCGGCAAGAAAGTGAATTTCTGCCGGCACGTGATTGAACAACTGGCGATGAATGACAGC
>CALCQT010000258.1 GCA_937894825.1 uncultured Anaerolineaceae bacterium | reverse complement strand
CCGAATCCCGGTCGCCAGCGCGCCGATCGCGATTCCGATCAGCAATCCGTAAATACCCCCCAGCGGCAGTGTCTCGATCAGGTGCAGTGCGGAGGTGAGCAATGCGTTTTCGGGCAGAAAGAGGAAAAACCCGCTGTAAATCAGTAAAAAGACGATGAATCCCAGGACAAAAGCCGCTTTCATTCTGCCGGGGCGGAATTTTGCCAACCGGTATAAGGCGCTGAGCATTGCGATGCAGATCAATCCGGCCAACGCGGACTCAACCGTGCTCTGGAAATTGAAAACTGCCCGCTGAAAGTTTGGATCTTCGAATGGGATGGTCAGCCCATAAATCAGAACGGCCGCAAATACCGCAAAGGTAATGAAATTGTTGAGGAAACTCTGGGATCGGTCTCCCAAATTACGAACTTTTCCGAGGATAAAATCAATGATTGCCAGAAAGATCAGGACGGCGAATACCAAGCCGGTCCACACCAGAACCGCCTGCCGGATTTGAAGAACGGTGGCATTATCGGAATATCCTGAGAGCAAGGTCAGGATACCGATCAATGCGACGACAATTCCGCTCCAGAGATTTTTCGGCTTGTTTTTCATTCAACCCCTTCAGTTGAGCGCAGCGAATACAGTGAATATGCTTCCGCCCAGAATGGCAAGAATAACGCCAATTCGAAACAGATCCATCACGACGAGACTGCTGTCAGTTCCGGGGTGCGGCTTCAGCGCTTCCGGCAACTCGAATAATTCCTCTCCGATGAAGGATTCATCAGCGGTACCATAGGCGACAGCCTGCGCGATGGGGTTCTCTCCGGCCGCGATGAGCCCTTCCGTGTTATCAAAAGCCAGATCCTGTAAAGCGATTTCGGCGCCGAATGCTCCTATATTCAAATGCAGTGCCGACTGTTCCCCCTTCAGTTGTGCGATCAGCCCGGATTGGTGCGTCAGGGGGGAATACCCCACAAAGACGGAGGAATCCGGATTAAACTCATTCTCCAGCCCGCTCTGCCGGACGCCATTCTGCACGGCCTCGCGGCTGAAAAATGTGAGCGCGCTCTGGTTATTGGTAACCTGAAGCGGTTGGTCAGCCGGAGCGAGCTGTGCGGAGAGGGTGCGGACGGTCTGCAGCGCAACCTGGGCGCTGCCGCTGATCACGGCATTTTCACTGCTGTTGGAAATGTCGATGTGGACGCCGGCGCCTTCTTCCATGCTATTCGCAATTCGGTGGCGCAGCGCATCAATTTTTTCTTTGGATGGAGTTCGGAGTGTGAGCAGGATTTTATTTTTCCTCCATAGAGAGATCATGTAGAGGAATAAACAGGCCACGATGAGGATTAACCCGGTCAATGATGAACTCAATTATCCTGCCTCCTGTTTTCTGCAAAAGCTATGTCCTGCATTTGTATACTTCAGTCAATTATAGTATAGCATAAGCAAATCAATGGCGGGAAACCAACCAAATTGATTTTTTAAGAATCATTATCCTCCTGATTTTACGCAGGGCCGAGCACTTTCAGAAGAGAACAAAAATCCTCCGTGCGGAGGATGTGTCGAGGGGTTATGATATAATCTCTGTGCCGAAGGTGGGAATCGAACCCACATACCAAAGGTACACGATTTTGAGTCGTGCGCGTCTGCCAGTTCCGCCACTTCGGCTTTAAGCTCCTTTATTCTAATCAGAAACCCGCGCTGGGTCAAGAGGAGGAGCAGCCAGCAATTTGAAATGTCGAACAGATTCCTTTGTGTTACTATTCTGCACGCTGCACAAAATAGTAACACAAAATCGTCTTTTTATTCGAAGGGAGTCTTTCAATTTTGCATCGCTGGCGCGGCAGCCCGGAACTTGATTTGGAAATTAAAATCCGTTTCCTGTTCCAAATTGTTGATCAACAAGGAGAAATTGCATGCGACTGGGCATTTTTGGACTTCCCCAAAGCGGGAAAACGACACTTTTCAACGCGCTGACCCGCGGAACACAGCCTACCGGAATCGTGACTGGAAAAATCGAAATTCATGACGCCGTGGTGGATGTTCCGGATGCCCGTGTTGACGTCCTTGCGTCCATGTTTCACCCGAAAAAGACCATTTATACCAAAGTGAATTATGCCGATATCGCCGGGCTGGACGGCAGCGCGGGAAAATCCGGCATCTCGGGCGAGTTGCTGAACAAACTGGCACAGATGGACGGATTTATTCATGTGGTGCGTTGTTTTGAGAATGAAACCGTGGTGCATCCCGCCGGCAGCATTAACCCGCAGCGCGATGTTGAGACCATGGACAGTGAATTCATCCTGAATGATCTGGTGGCGGTGGAAAAACGCATTGAGAAGTTGAATGACGAACGGAGAAAAGGCGGCGGACGGGACAAAGCTGTTGTCGACCGCGATCTGGCGCTCTTTGATCGAATGCACGCCTGCCTGGCGGATGAACAGCCGCTGCGCAATATCGACCTGACCGCGGACGAAGAGAAGACGATCTCCGGCTTTGGGCTGCTTTCCCGCAAACCGATGCTGATTCTGCTGAATCTGGACGACACACAAGCCGCGCCGAAAATTACCAGCCCGCACCGCCAAACGATGGTGGATTCGATTCGCGGAAAAATCGAAATGGAACTGTCGCAACTGCCGGAAGAGGACGCCGCCTTGTTCATGTCGGAGTTCAATATTACCGAATTGGGGCTGAACCGGGTCATTAAACTGTCTTATGATCTGATTGGTCTGGAGTCGTTCTTCACGGCGGGTGAGGACGAGTGCCGTGCCTGGACCGTGAAAAAGAATGCCACCGCGCCGGAAGCGGCGGGTGTGATCCACTCGGACTTGCAGAAGGGCTTTATCCGGGCGGAAGTGATCACCTATGACGATCTGGTTGCGTTGGGCGGATTGAATGAAGCGAAGGCCAAAGGGAAGCTGCGGCTGGAAGGAAAGGATTATATCGTCAAGGATGGCGATATCCTGAATATCCGCTTTAACGTTTCAAAGTAAAAACACGACGGTCTGTCATCTCGACTCCCAGAGATGCCGCTGCGGCATTTCTGGGGCGGAGAGACCCTCAATCAGTATCGCGGGTCTGGGGTTTTCCAGAGCAAGGTAACTTGAACCTTATCATCCTCTGGAGAAATTCAGCCCCGTTGTGCTGTTTGAGGATGTCGAACGAAGTGAATGCGTAGCTCAGCTTCGCTCGACATGACATTGTTTATAGATATAATTTTTACGCATTGCGTAAAAATTATATCTATAGTTTCTTCTGTGTAACGTTTTACGGATTACCGGCCCCGCGACGCTTTCTCAGAATCAACCAGGCCGCCAGCAAAATAACAGCAGCGGCCGAGATGCCGGCGCCAATCAAAAATCCCGGCGGGCGGTAACGCAGATCAACACTGTGCGTTCCGGGCGTTACGGGAACGGCTGTTAACGCGCCGAAAACCGGGATTGAGGCCGTTTCGATACCGTCAATCCGGATGGTCCAGCCCTCATCGAATGGAATTGAAAAGAACAGATAGCTGTCTTCCGCCGGCACCGTTACCGTGCCGGCAAGGTGTGAACTGCTGATTTTTTGTAAAGCGACAGCCTTTGCCTGCATCTTTTGGCTCAGGACGGATAAAGCGGCCAGATCTTCATAAACGAACGTCGGTTCACCAAGCGCCAGCTGCGGCTGCAGCAATTTCAGCCGGATCGTCACGGTTTCGCTGGGTGCAAAGCGCCCCAATGGCAGGATACCATAGCGGTCCTGGCTCAGATAGCTCTCGCCCGATCCATCATTAATAAAAACTTCTGCTACTGCCGTGTTTCCCCGATAGGGCGTGTCGATCAAAAAATACAGCGGATCGCTTCGTTCGATTTGAATTTCCCAGGTCAGAAAACCGTCCGTCGCAGGGTTGATTTTGCGGTAGCCGCTTTCGTTTTCTTCTGTAAATGGCTGCAGATTCTCAAGCCGGCGTGTGATTCCATTTGCCTCATTCAGGAGCCTATCGGTCCGTTCGCCGGCGAAGGTTTGAAAGAGGTTATTCTGAATTTGGAACAGGTCAGTTGAATAGAGGCCGGTTTCCAAAACCAGATCATTTTCCGCACTGAACCCGATTGGAAAAGCATACGGATTCTCAAAAACCGTGACGCCCTCTTCCGTAAAGCAC
>CALCQT010000257.1 GCA_937894825.1 uncultured Anaerolineaceae bacterium | reverse complement strand
CCTCGGATTCCAATATTCGGCTGTGGGTTTTTGAAAGGCGAGGACGATCTGGGTGGTGGATGGCGTGATTTCAGCCCAAAGTTTCCTGAATCGGATGCCGTTGACCGTTAAAGATTCCTCCTCATTGTCAATAAACACCTGATCAGAAGTTATCCCGTCGATTTCAAAATGGAATTTGCCGGGCTGAGACTGCTCACCGGTGGAAAGTGATTCCGTCTGTATTATTTGCGGCGAAAGATTGCAGTAAGCCTGGGTGAGATTGCCGACGTAGCCTAATCCACTCATTTTTTCATTCTGCTCCCCTAAAGTCGCATCGATCATGATTCCTTTCTCTAAAGAAACTGCCTGTAAATTAAAATGTTGATAGATTAATAAAATCCCGAAGATATCACCGGATTCGCGATCCCAGCCGGTTATTTCAGCGCTGGCTGCGCTGCTCAGTTGCTCACCTTTGCTGTCGCTGACCAAAAAACCGCCGGTCAGTTGACAGGCCTCTTCGGTATACGGGATGCCCGATAAACGGTATCCGAACGCCATGCGCATGCGGTCGGCGTAAAACCATTCGATCGTCATGTTCAGTTCCGGCACGCTCTCTTCGGCCTGTAATGGCTCAAGACTGGCGGTCAGCCCGAGTTCCCGCACCAGTCCGGCATCGTAAGCGGTCAGGATGCCGGCGTCCTGGATGGATTCAATTTGCTCCCGAATGCCGCTCTGTGCAGCGGCAACCGGGGTGAGGCGCAGCGTGGCCATCAGAATAAGCGGCAGAATCAACAACCGCATGATGTTTATAGTAATTTTTTTCATAGTGTTCTCCTGGTTGAGTCAAGTATCTTTCTGAAGTCGAAAAGACGTTTTTATTCAGCCGAACTTTCCGCAGAAGAAAGGTCAATCGTAACCGCTTCCGATTCGAGCCTCACCTCCTGATCAGATAACTGCAGATAGGAATTTTGGAACCGCTGGCGGTTCACGACCGGAATGAGGGTGAGCGAGCTGGCAGACGACATTTTTTCAGAATCTTCACCGAAAAATTGATATCGGATGTAATTTCCCTCTAACGTATTTCCGAACAACTCAAATTCTGTTCCGTCATCCAGAACCGCGATGAATTTGGTAAAGGAATACGATTGATCCGCATGCATTAGAAGCGTTTTGCTGAGCGGGCTGAACGACAATTCGTCCACGGTAAATTCGACGCCGTCGACGCGCAAAGTTTGGGACAACAACCAGGTGCGGGTCTCCTGAGCAAGCGCCTGGCCGCTGACGTCCAATTCGAAAACCCAGGGACCTTCAACGGTCTCCTCATTTTTCCACAGGTCGGGATCCAGCCAATCCCCTGTCCCATGGATGAGGATGGCTCGGTCGATAGAGATTTTCAGACGATGTGTTTCATCAAGCGCGATATCCTGCGCTTTTTTCTGCCCGACATTGCCGTAGAGCCGCCAGGTGGGCGGGTCCTGTTCGATCTGTTCCCAACTGGCGCCGCCAAGATTGCCGTACCGTTCCCCATCCAGGAATATTCGATACTGGATCTGAACCCGTTCTACATCCTGTGGGAAATCTCCTGTCAGGAAAGCTCCAAAGGTGATCTCATCTTTTTCAAGCAGGACCTGATCCAGTTTGATTTCAATATTGTATTTGTCGGAGGCGACTGCGTTTTTAGCCGGCTCAGATTCTTCTGTCGTTTCAGGTGCGCTTTGAATCTGCCCGACATTTTGCACGTAGGGTGAATCCTTGGGCAAATTAAAGATTTCTGTGAGTGAATTGCCGAGGTTTTCCAGCGTGGTCCTGATCTGTGCCAATACGACCTGTCCCATCGGCGTGAACCCCAGCAGAACCATCAGAAAAACCAACACCAGCGCAACGCTGACCCAGCGCTGCCTGAAATTGGTTTTGCTGTGCTGATTCAGGATTTGGCGGGTCGTCCAGGACGCCGGTCGGACGCCGGGGACGCTGACCGCCGGCTCAAGGAGTGTCTCCCCCAGCGTGGATAAATAAACTTCCATGCATTCATCGCAGGTTTCCAGATGATCGATCATTTCATTCTCCATTCTTTTCGATAACATACCGCTGCGAAATAACATCCATTCAAAAGCGCTATAATGTTGCATTTTTCCTCCAAATCTTCGCCACCATTTTCCGGGCCCGATAAATCCTGGTTTCCACCGTCCGCTCATTGATTTCCAGCCGCAGACTGATTTCTTTGTACGTCAGCTCAGAGAAATAATGCAGTTGAATAACCTCCCGGTATTGCGCCGGCAAGGAATCGACAATCTTAGCCAGCTCATTTTGCGTTTCTTTGGAAATGACGATTTCTTCCGGCGAGGAAACTTCTTCATTCCAAAGGCCGGCCGGTTCGATGGAATTCTGTGTGTCGTCCAGATCGATCTCCATGATTTTCCTGCGGCGGATCTGATCGATGCAATGGTTCATGGCGATCCGGGTGAACCAGGCCTTAAGGTTGGGGCCGGTGTAGGTCGGGAGTCCCTGATGAATCTTGTGGCTGACTTCCTGATAGGCGTCCTCACTTTCCGGCATATTCTTCAGGAAGCTGTAAATTACTTTCAACAAGTAGTTTTTGTATGGGGAAAGCAGATCGCTGAATGCGTCATCGTCCCCCGCTTCCGCCCGTTGGATGAGCAATTTTTCACTCAAAAGGTCTGTCCCTCCTTGAACCGTTTTATCCGGAATATTTTTGTTTTTAATATTTAAGACGAAAAATAAAGGGAAAATACTTCAAATGGTTTTGACGCCTATAGCAAATATTATCAGATTCAAAAAAGGCCTCTCACCGGAAAACCGGTCGGAGAGACCTTTTACAAACGAGTTTATGCTATTAGTTTATTATTGGTGTACTGTTTATTTGTTTGACGGTTGGGTCAGGTTTCTGGCAGAAAGAAGCCTGCGTCGCAAATTCAGAAGGTGTTCCTGATCACTTCCACGGCTTTATTTGTCAGCCGTTCTGCCTCTGCCGGCGTAATTGTGTAGGCGGAAGTGTCCTTCCTTTCCGGCTTTTGATCAGTGGGCAGCAGATCGGCGATGTGCTGGTCAAGCAACAGCACCGGAGCGGCGCCTGCCCTTTTAAGCAATTCTCCCCGGAGTTTGGGGTTGTCGCCGTCAGCTCCGCCGCTGATTGAGAGAAAACCGTATCGCTTCGGAGATTTCTTCAGATATTGAAGATAGGCACGCAGTGGAGAAGCGACCTGCCCCATCCAGATTGGTCCGAAGAAGAGGATCAGGTCAAATTTGTCCATGATCTCCGGACCGGGTTGGCTTCTGGGCGTCCGACCGAAAAGCATATCCAGCATGATCGCCCCATTATTCATGGACTTGCGGGTGGATATTTTGATTTGCTCTGCGGACAGTTCTTTGGCAATACAGGCTGCAAGCGCGTCATTGTTGCCTGTCAATGAATAGGAAATAACTGCAATTTTCACTGGGAACCTCCCAAAATTGTTCCGAAGAACCCGGATAAATCGATCGTTTGCATGATGATCCGGTATGATCCGTTTTTGAAGATGTTACGCATAATCAGACCTGTGCACGTAGCCGCTGCTGTCGTAAAAGCATGATCGACAGGACGACAATCCAGATCATGTAGCCATAGATATTCAAACGCTCCCAGACTCCCATCAAGGGCGTCGATAAATTGGCAGTGTATTTTGGTTGATCCGATCCGGCCAGAACTCCAAAAATTACGAACAGGATCATCGTGATGATGGAATAGATGCGAAATCTACCCGGACAGGCGATGGCTCCCGCGATCATTGCCGGGAACATGCAAAGAAAAACGCCTGCCGCTGTCAGTGTTCCGTGCATTGTATCTGAAAAATCAGCTTGCACGCCGCGCAGATGGATCGGGAAAAAGATCGTCGCTGCCAATCCGAGTACCTCTTTTGCAATGATCAGGCCTCCCGCGATTTTGAGCGATGTCTTCCCGGCGGCAGCGCGGATCACGCCAATTCCGAAGGCAAAAATCAGCAGATCATAGACAATAAAAAGGATGGTTACCAGCGGCCTGGTTGGCGCGTCAATCGCGATGTATTCGCTGACGGTTTGCGAAATAGGGCTGTAATCCTGCCATATCACCGATGCGAGACTGTCGATGACGAGGTAAAGAATCGAGGATACGATGCCCAAAATGATCAGAACGTTTTGTGTCCTGGACGCGGTCGAGCCTTTTCCCCTTTCGACGATGTTATTGACGACTGAATTCATAGGTTCCTTCTCCGGTGATTATTCCTGGGCTTGCACGAGCGCGTTCTCAAGCGCTTTCAGATGGGTTTTCGATGTGAGGGTTGCACCGCTGATGACATCTACCTGCAGCGATTGCGACGCAGTCACATTTTTGAATAAATCAGCGACGCTTTTTCCCCCGGTCAGTTCGGCCGGTTTCCCTTCTTTATTCAAAGCCCCTTTCAATATTTTGACATCAGCAATCTCACCCCCGGAGATGGTCACTTCGACGGAGGTGTCCCTGGAGTGATCCTTCGTTCCGATATATTCTCCGGTGTAGGACCCATCCCGCAAGTTCGTGAAGTCCACATCACCGATTGTTATGGCAGCCGCTTCACGCCGGCCGGTCGCGCTGATCATCAATCCACCGCCAAGCGCGAGGATGATGACGCCAACAATAATAAGTATGATCACGAGCCACATTCTGAGTTTCCCCTTCTTTTTTACTGTTTGGTCCATTTTTGATCCTTTTTCACAATATAGCGCTGACCAGTATTCTGTCCGCGCTTTGATAACGGTCCTTCAACCCCTGTGTGATGAAAACCTGTTGTTTCTGATCAATTAAGACGGCTTCCGTTTGCGGGAATTGGTGTAGAAGCCCGAGCCCGCGCTCCATCCCGGCGATAAAGATGGCAGTCGAAAGCGCGTCGGCCATCAGGGCATCGGCCGCGATGACCGTTGCGCTGATCAACCCGGAGTCGGCCGGATATCCGCTGATGGGGTTCAGGATGTGGTGCCAGCACCGCCCTTCCAAATCGATGAAGAAACGTTCATAATCGCCGGAAGTGACCACCGACTCCCCGCTGGCTTCCACAGCGCCGATCAAATTCCCGTTTTGGCGGGGATGCCGGATGCCGACCCTCCAGGCTGTGCCGTCGGGCTTGCTGCCGAGGACGGAGACGTTCCCGCCGATGTTGACGAAGGCCGATTCGATTACGCCGCGGGCAAAGAGTTCCAGACAGCGGTCACTGGCATAGCCTTTGCCGATACCGCCCAGATCGATGGACTGACCCGCTTTGCGCAGTTTCGCCGTACATTTGTCCTCATCCAGCAGCAGGTCACGAAAATTGACCAGATCCAGCGTTTGGCGGATTTTTGTTCCTTCTGGTGGCTGAGTGGCGTGTTTGTAGTCCCATAAATCGATCAGCGGCCCGATGGTAATGTCAAATGCGCCCTGAGAGAGAACGGACAACCGAACCGCGGCCGAGAGGATTTCGAAGGTTTCATCGGAGATGGCGACCGACTCTTTCCCGGCCGACTGATTGATCTGCGTGATTTCACTGTCCGGAACGAAGCGGCTCAGCATGTTTTCAAGTCGGGCAAGTTCTGCTTTGGTGGATTCTTCCATATTTTGCGTATAGCCATTGTATATCTTCCAAGTCACTTCTGTATTCATGCTAAATCCGGTGTATTCCGCAAATGCTGTCATTGATTTTGCCTCTTTTTTGCCTTGTTAATCGCAAATAAAAATCGTAAATTTCGTGTAGTTGTTTTGTGGCCAATCTGTATTGAAGCGATGACTGTTCCGCTTTCATCTTCAGCCCGAATGAATATATTTATCTTCATTCATAAGATCTCAAAAAAAAACTGCCCATTTTATTTGGAGCAGTCCATCAGACCTTTCATGACGAGTTCTGTCATCACTTCAATCAATTCAGGGAAGTATTCAACGCCGATCTCTTCTTTGTGCATCTCGGTATTAATGATGGCCGAAAAAATCATCATGATCATTTTGCTGTCGATGTCTTTGCGCATTTTTCCCTCTTCCTGCCATTGACGGACAAGCTGGAGGAAGGTGTCGTATAGAAAATCAAGCGCGTCCATTCCTTTTTCTTCAAGGAAAAGCTGCTCGATCTTTTCGAAAACAGCCCGGTTTGACCATTCCCGCAGGATCGGATTCGCGTTCATGCCTGTCATGTTCAGGGCCATCATTTGTTTGGCTACATCCAATGGGTTTTGGCTCAGGTCCAGTTTTTCAAGCGTTTCTTTTTTCAGTTGCGTGTTCTCTTCCAAAAAGATATCCATGAAGAGTTTTTCTTTGGAATCGTAATAGTTGTAAAAGGTGCCGACAGCGATGCCGGCCATTTGGGTGATTTCGGATATGTTAGTGTCTTTGAATCCTTTACTGCTGAATAGTTCCTTTCCGCAATCGTAGATCCTTTTTTTCTTGTCTTCCATGTACTGTTCCTGTTCTTCGGATATGAATGAATATATTTATTTTCATTCATATTATAGGCAGGATAATTTGATTTGTCAAGAACTAAAAGTAATTTGGGTATGATAATGAATATCAAAGGTAAAAATGATTTGAGCTAATTCCCAAAGAGAATTTTCTGGTCGATTAATAATTCCATATACCTGACAAGATCCTTTCTTGTGAACGGCGATTCGGTTTCCAACCACCACTTGGCTGTGAACACAATTGCACTGGAATAGTAAATGGCGATTACTTCCGGTGGAATCGTGGTATTTCTATTTTCAATCTCATTAAGCTTGTCTGTTATGTCCGCCGCGAGATATTTTTGGATTTCAAAAAAAACGACTCCGTTTGAATTTGTCCGGCTAATATTCTGAAATATTTTTTTGTTTTTCAATATATAGTCGATCACATTATTGATCAATTTTGTGAGATGGTCTTCGCGAGAGAGACTGCTAATTTTTGTGGGTTCGGAAGCTTCCTGAACGACCTGAATGCAATATTTTAAGAGCACATATTTATCCTCAAAATAGTTGTAAAAAGTCGCTCTTGGTATTAACGACTCTTCACAGATGGTTTTTACGGATATGCTTTCGAAGGATGTCGTTTCCATTATTCTTATGAGTGCGTCACTTAACAGCTTCCGCGTCCGAATGGCTCCAATTTTTTCTTTTTTTTCTGTATCTTTCAGCATGTTTTTTCTCTCATTCCGATACAAAATTAGGAAATTGTATAGATTCTGTCAAAACCAGCTTTTTGTATCTTGAATTTCCAGGTTAATCATATCATAATATCCGACAGTTGTCTAAAAATAGAACTTATTATAAATAAAGACATAATAGTTTATATAGACAATAGACTAAGATAAGGAGAATCAATGCTCGAAAGAATACTTGCAGTAATCAAGAAAGAAAGAACGGCAATTATTCGTGATAAGCCGACAATGGTTATGTCGCTTCTTCTGCCGTTGATCCAAATCGTTTTGTTTGGATTTGCAATCAGTATGAATGTCAGGCATATTCCGACGGCAGTGGTGGATCTAAGCATGGATATCGCCAGCAGGGCATATCTGGATAGTCTCGTTAATTCTGAATATTTTGATATCAGAGAAACATTATTAAGTCAGTTAGATGCAAAGAAAGCGATAGATGAAAACCGGGTTCAAGCTGCTGTGATCATTCCCTCTGACTTCACTGAAAAAATTGACCGGGGTGACGGGAATGTGCTGATCATGGTCGATGGAGCAGATCCGTTCGTCTCACTTTCAGCTTATAACAATGCGAATATCGTGGGGCAGGAACATGCTATCTCTGTGTTAAAGGAGACAATTTCTCGGGTTCCCGGTGTTTCAGAATTAGTTACGGAAGATCCGTTGGAAGCTCAAACCAAGATTCTTTACAATCCGGATCTGACCGATCTCTGGTTTGTGATCCCCGGTTTGATCGCCATGATTCTTCAGGTGCAGGCGATTGCTTTGGTTGCTGTCTCCGTCGTTCGGGAACGGGAAATCGGGACAATGGAGCAGGTTTTGGTTACACCGATCACGGCTCTTGAATTACTGATTGGAAAGATGATTCCGAATTTGTTTCTGCTTTTGGCGAATTTAGCACTGATTCTTTTTGTAGGTGTAATTTACTTTAAGGTCCCGTTCAAAGGAAACCTGGCTGAATTTATTGTAATGGCATTGATCTATATCCTGGCCAGTGTTGGACTCGGCTTGTTGGTCTCAACGGTTTCGAAAAATCAGAAACAGGCTTTTCAATACAATATTATGCTGACACTCATCTCGCTTTCGGTCAGCGGTTTTGCATTCCCCCGTTCGCAAATGCCAGTGGTTCTCAACTGGATCGGGTATCTGTTCCCGATGACTTATTTTCTTCCAATGGTCCGCGGCGTTATGAACAAGGGGATTGGAATAGGTCTTCTATGGCCGATGGCTTGCATGCTTGTGATTTATGTCGTGGTGATCATCTTTCTGACATCGAAGATGTTCAGGAAACAGTTGGATTAGGAGGAAAAATGAATAAATCAAGACAAAGATTTCAGGCTGTGGTTCGCAAAGAAGTGATCCTGCTTTTACGTGACCGGAGCACGTTGGTAATGATGCTTGTTATTCCAATTATTGAACTTTTTTTGTTGGCTTATTCCGCCGTTTTTACGATTGAACATATTCCGATGGCCATTTTTGATCAAAGCCAGGATCAAGGAAGCCGTGAATTGATTAATGCGTATACGAACAGCCAATTTTTTGATGTCGCAATGACGGTATCAGGCAATAAGGAGGTCGTTGCGGCTATCGACGAAGGAAAAGTAAAGGCGGGACTGATTATTCCGTCGAAGCTCAGTGAGAAGATTGCCCGCGGGGAGGGGTCTGTCTCCTTTATGCTGGATGGATCTGACCTGTTCACATTGCAATCATCCTTTGCGGCGGCCAACGTAATTGCCCAACAGTATTCTCTGCAACTGTTGGTGAAAGACATACAAAACAACGAAATGGTATTACCCGCTGATCCCACTGAAATGTCGATAACAACCTCAGTTCAGACACTATATAACCCCAACCGTGAGGATTTGAAATTTATTATTCCAGGAGTCGTGGCAATTATTCTTCAAATGTTCGCGATTATTGGCGTAGCAACGACGATCGTTCGGGAAAGGGAATTAGGAGGAGCCGAACAACTGCTGGCAACGCCGATCCGCCCACTGGAAAATATTCTTGGCAAGATTGTACCTTACATCGTGCTTTGTCTGTTTGAACTGCTGTTGGTTCATTTTTTTGGACATTTCTGGTTTGGAGTGGAATTCAAAGGAAGTTTTTGGCTATATCTGTTACTTTCTTTCATTTTTATTTTCAGCAGCCTGGGCATTGGTATGTTGATTTCTACACTGGCATCCAATCAAAACCAAATCCAACAGATTGCGGCGTTGATCCTTTTGTTCAGTTTTCTGTTGAGCGGCCTGGTTTTTTCCAGAATGCCTATGCCGGAATGGGCAAAATTTATCGGCGGTCTGCTTCCTATGACCTACTTCCTGCCGATTGTCCGTGGAATTATGATCAAAGGGGTTGGCATCAGTAATATTGCGTTATGGAAAAATGTCGGTGTGTTATTCGGGTTCTGTGCTATTTTGCTTTGCACGCTGCCGCTGCTCTCTCGTAAACGATTGGATTAATCACGAAAGGAAAAAATGAACGAAATTGCGATCTCAACAAATGGGCTTCAGAAGCAGTTCAGGCTCTATGGCGGGAAAGTCAACACTGCAGTCGATGATGTGAACTTGCAGGTTAACCGCGGTGAAATCTTCGGTCTGATCGGACCGGACGGGGCTGGGAAAACGACATTGACCCGCCTGATCCTTGGCCTGATGACCCCGACAAAAGGATCCGCTTCCATTTTTGGCTTTGATTCCATGCGCGATCCATATCGGATCCGGGAGAGAATTGGGTACGTTGCCCAACAGTTTACGATCTCGCCGGAATTAACGGTGATGGAAAATATGCGATTCTTTGCAGATGCGCAAAGCATTCCGTATGATCAACAAACCGGGAAGATCAAAGAGCTTCTTGATTTTTCCGGGCTTACAGAGTT
>CALCQT010000256.1 GCA_937894825.1 uncultured Anaerolineaceae bacterium | reverse complement strand
AGGCGGATGTTCTGGGCTGGTTTGACGGGGACAAATTGATTTCACAGGTTGCGGTCTATCCGTTCCAGGTGCGAATTTTTAACCGGACCTATGAAATGGGAGGTGTGTCAGGCGTTGGTACATTCCCGGAATATTCGAATCAGGGCTTAATGCATAAGCTTTTGTATCAGGCGCTGGAAAATATGCGCAAACGCGGGCAGCTGATCTCATTCCTCTTTCCTTATTCTATCCCGTATTATCGCAGGAAGGGCTGGGAAATCATCTCCGACAAGATTACTTATGAAGTCAATGATTATCAATTACCGCGGAATAAGCGTGTTCCGGGTGAAATTGAGCGGCTTGAGGTAGAAAACGAGCAGGTGAAGATAGCGTATGAGCGCTATGCGATGCAAACGCATGGCGCGATGCTGCGGAACGACCTGGCCTGGGACGAATATTGGCGCTGGGATCCGGATGATCTGATCGCTGCGGTCTATTATAATGACCGCGGAGATCCGAATGGGTATGTGCTGTACCGGATTGAAGAAGAAATTTTCTATATCAAAGATATGATCTTTGTGGATGAAGAAGCGCGCAGCGGGCTTTGGAATTTCGTCAGCGCCCATTTTTCGATGATTTCAAAGGTGATCGGAAATATCTATACGGACGAACCGTTGGCGTTCCTGCTGGAGGACGCCGACATTAAGGAGACGATTTCGCCCTATTTTATGGCGCGTGTTGTGGATCTGGAGAAATTCATCGCTCTATATCCGTTTAAACCGGATATCGGTGAACGGGAATGGACATTTACGCTGGACGATCCGCTGCTTTCCTGGAATCAGGGCGTTTTTACACTGCGTATTTCTCCGGATGGGAAAGGCGAAATTGTGCGCTCAACGCAGCGCACGGACGACAAAATTGATATTCAGACCATGACGACCATGTTGTTGGGGTATAAACAGCCGGATTATCTTCACAAAATCGGACGGATTTCCTGCAGTTCGGAGACTGTGGATATGCTGGAAAACGCGATTGAACAGCAGACGCCCTATTTTTCGGATTATTTCTAAATCATTTCCAATGCGTAGGCAAAGTAGATAACTGCTTCTTTATTGCTCCATTTTTTACACAAAGCGTAAAAAGTGGAGCAATTGTTTTGCTTTTTTATACTGTTTATTTTTGAAATTCGGATCATCCCTGACCGGATGGCATTTTTATCATCCTAATTGTAAAATTTCCATTAATTTGATCGATTATTGTAATACTTGCGACAATTTTTCCTTATTTACGTATACTATTTAAGACAAAGGATTTTTTTATTAAAGGAAGACTCATATGAATAACAGGATAAAGTGCAGTGTTTTCTCATTTTTTATAATGATCTCGTTGCTTTTTGGATTCGCTGCCCAACCGGTTCTGGCGGCTGAATTTAATTCAAATGGTGTTGTTGGTGCGGATGAAGTAATTGAAGATGATTTATTCATTGGCGCACAGGATGTCGTATTTGATGGCCGGGTTGACGGAAATTTGCTTGCTTCAGGGACTGTTGTGACGATCAACGGTGAAGTAACCGGGAGTGTTTTCGCTGTCGGTAAGACGATTATTGTGTCTGAGACAGCGGAGATTGGTGGCGATCTTTTTGCGTTTTCTTCATCGGTCATAATGGATGGTAAAGTGTCCGGTTCCGTCTTTGGCGGCAGCGCAGCGCTGAAACTGGGCTCCACTGCCGAAGTTGAGCGCAATGTCTACTATGGCGGGTATTCGCTGGAAACAACGGCCGGCAGCCAGGTCGGGATTGACCTGTTCGCCGGTGTTTATCAGGCGTTACTGAAAGGTGAAATCGAGCGGAATGCCAAAATTGGCGCCGGAGCGGTCGAACTGAGCGGTAATATCGGCGGCGACGCTGAGATCGATTTGGGCACGGTTTCTCCGGATGATGCGACTGATTTCTCTTCCTACATGTACTTCCCGCAGGATCCGAATATTCCGGAGTCGGTTCGAGCCGGACTGCGTGTGGCTGAAGGTGCGGTGATCGGCGGGAAGCTGATTTATTCCGCGGGCGCCGATTTTTCGAGGGATATTAAAGCACAGCCGGAAAGCGGGATTGTTGCCGATTTTCCGACTCCGCGGGAAGAAATTCAAAGCGCCGGTCAGCGGATGCTGGTCAGCGTTCTCGGTTGGTTTCTGAAACTGGTGCGCAGGCTGATCACGCTGCTGATTCTTGGATTGCTGGCAATTTGGCTGATTCCGGCAATTGTCAAACCGGCGGCCGAATTTGTCCGCACAAGCCCGCTGCCCGCGGCTGGTAATGGCGTGTTGCTGATTATTTTGGGTTCTTTTGCGATATTTCTGGCGGCCGGAATTTTGCTCGGGCTCGGATTCCTCTTTGGTCTGCTGACTTTGGGCGGATTGGTATCTGTGATTCTGTGGCTGGGTTTTTCAGCGCTGTTGCTGCTGGTTGTGATTCTGGTGCTTCTGGTTACCTATGGATCTCACATTGTCGTTTCGTATTTCATTGGGAATTGGTTCCTGGGATTGATCGCACCGCAAGCCAAAGAAAAAGGTATCTGGGCAATGGTTATTGGGATAATTTTCCTGGTCGTCCTGTCTTCGTTGCCGTTTATTGGCTGGCTGGTGAGTTTGGTCGCCACACTGATTGGTACCGGCGCCATTGTGCTGCTTTTCAGGAATCGCCGCAAAGCGCTGCCTGAGACGCAGGCTGTGAATGTGGAGATTGCCGAAGGCTAAGGCGTTCAGCGAATAATATGCAATAAAAAACAGGGCGTTCTTTTTTCGAACGCCCTGTTTTTTTATTGCATATTATTGAGAGTTCTCCGAATTCCATTTGTGACCGTTTGTGGCGAGGAACGCATCCGCTTCCTTGGGACCCCAACTGCCGGGTTCATAGATAGCAAAGGGTTGACGCCACTCACTCCGCTTGCCATGCTCGCTTCGCTCAGGATCGTCCCAGGCAGCCAGGATCGGATCCAGCAATTCCCAGGCCAGTTCCAGATGATCACTGCGGTTGAAGAGTGAGGCATCTCCAAGCAGTGCGTCCATCAGCAGCCGTTCATAGGCCTCGGGGATTGCTTTTTCGCCGAATACATCTTTGTAGTGATAGTTGAGATTGACCGAGCGGGTTTCGGCTACGGTATCCGGTACTTTGGTTTCGAACCGGACCTGGATCCCCTCGTCCGGCTGAAGCGCCAGGATCAGCTTGTTGGCGGTAAATTCATAAGATTCCGGCAGCGGAAACATCAGGTGCGGCGGCTTCTTGAATTGGATCACGATTTCGCTCAATTTTTTTTCCATCTTTTTGCCGGAACGCAGGTAAAACGGCACACCCTACA
>CALCQT010000255.1 GCA_937894825.1 uncultured Anaerolineaceae bacterium | reverse complement strand
AACCCCCGACCTCTTCAGTGCGATTGAAGCGCGCTCCCAACTGCGCTACAGGCCCTTGTCACTGAAGGCTTCGATATTTTATACCGGAGCCCCTAATGTGTCAAGGGAACTGACGATTTAAAGCTGGAAATCGTGCGCTTGCTCCTTGTTGAAACCGGCTCCGAAGAATATCAGGTGTTTCTGCTTCTATCATACTGCCTTTCTGCGCCTGAACGGATGAAAATGGTGACAATCAGTTCGGGGAGAGTGGCTTGATTCGGACCTCCCCAGCGTTCAATCGCGCGGCACTGCCGTCTTCAAAGGTGACGTTCAGGCGGCAATCGTCGTCTATTTCGCCACCGATTGCTTCTCTTGTTTGTGTATTTTCTATAACTTGAATACGCTGACCCAGCAACATCGAGCGGGCTTTGTAGGCCGGAAGGAAGGTCTTCTCTTCCAACTCCTGATAATAACGCCAGAAATCCTCAAGTACCGCGGCGACCAATGCGTTTCGCGTCCCGGGGCGATATTCCTCCTGTGACAGGATCGCGCTGGCAGTGGCATGGATTTCTTCGGGGAAGCCGCCTTCCGGTTCCTTTACGTTGATCCCGATCCCCACGACGGCATAGGCCAGTCTGCCATTATCCGGATCTAAAGCGGTTTCGGTCAGGATGCCGCAAACTTTTTTCCCATCGCAAAAGATGTCGTTGACCCATTTGATTTTGGCCTGTTTGTACGTGATTTTTTCGATTGCTTCGGCCACAGCCACCGCTGTCGCCGGGGTGATCATCTGGGCGGCCTGCAAGGGTACCTGCGGGCGGAGCAGCAGGCTCATGTAGATGCCGCTTCCCGGAGGAGAGAAGAATTGCCGATCCAATCGCCCGCGGCCGGCATGCTGTGTCTCGGCGATGATGACCTTCCCTTCCGTTTCATTTTGGACGGCTTGAGCGGTCAGGGCGTCATTGGTTGACGCGAGCGTTGCGTGGAATTCAAAATGGAACGGAAGTCCGTTTTGTGAAAAATGAGCCAGAATTTCGTTTTCGGAATATGATTCGGTATTTGCTGGCATAAAAAATCCCCTCCGTTTTTTATAGTCCAAGCGGAAGGGATTGTCAACCAAAATTTTGAAAGACCATTTTTTCAAGCGTCGAAACAGTATCAGAAAGCCTCTTTGCAATGGTGAAAACTGCGGATAGTCATGCAGTTTGGGAGCGTATTGCGGGAATCGCGGGAGTTATTCCGCAAGTATCGAAATGACCGTTACGCCAACGCACAAGACCAGCAGTCCGACGATGAGCAACCAACTCAGCGGATGCGCCCAATTATTCGTGTATCCGATCCCGAAGCGCTTTTCAATGAAAATAGCCGGGTCCTCCGGGTTATAGTAAAACACGCCTAATTTCCAATGACTGTCGCTGTCATAGTTACTGACATTATTGCTGTTGTCAATTTTGGCCGATTTCAGCCGGCTGCCGCCCTGCCCCATGCGCAGGTACAGGATCGGAATCACCAAAAGGATTGGCAGCATGGAACCAAGACTGAGCCACATCACGGTGCTGGACGAAGCGCCCAAAAGCATTAGAATCTGCAGCACACCAAAAAACAGGATCATGGCTGTGCCACCGATTAACAATGAAGTGCTGGTGAATCTCCTGAACCGGCGTCCCTGTTCCCGTGAGAGTTCGGGGTTGGCCGCGTCGATCTGGCGTTTGGCATTTTTTGTGATGAAAAAAACACCGGTGAAGACGATGATCAGCAGGATCTGTGAACTCAGCATCGGCAGCAACGCTTTGATACTTTTCGGTGCATAGCGGGTGACGTTCCCCAGCGAATCATAGTGCATTGGGATCATTTCAGGCGCTTGATTCCATACGAGTGCGATCCCGATCAGTGTCAAGACAAAAATCACAGGATACGTCAAGAGCCAGGCTGGCGACACCAACTCGCCGGAAACCGGTGTTGTGTCCACAATCAGCGCTGCGTTTTCAACTGGATTTGCCCATTTGGCATTTTGTTTGAGCTTTTGGGCATCTTTATGTCCCAGCAGGTAAATTCCGAATCCCAAAAATAGATAAATGAAAATGACAACCGTATAGATGATGGATGAAGTTACGTTTTCCGGGCCCATGAGAAGATATGGGATGACCGTAAACGCCAGAAAGGGTACACTCAGCAGCAGCATCCGATTACGGTAAGCGTCACGCAGCTCGTTGCATTCGGGACGGTTTGCCTCTGCGGACGGAATACTGACGCCGAATAATTCCGTTTTACGGGTGACATACGGCGTGAAAGTCATGGCGCCGATAACTAATAAATCGACAAAAATGATAATGAGTAAAACCATTTAGAATTCTCCTTTTTCCGCGGACTGGATGACCGATGATGTGAGTTTCAAAAAGTGCTCGCGGTTCATGCCGCGCCCTTTTGCTTCCAGGTAGATGTGTTTTAGTTGCTGTTCAAGCTCGGATGTGAATTTATCATCATATCCGGGTTGTTCCACAATCATGACACCCTTGCGGTCATAGATTTTTACAAAACCTTCGTTTTGCAGCAGTGTGTAAGCCTTGTTGACTGTATGAAGGTTAATTTCTAAATCTACTGCC
>CALCQT010000254.1 GCA_937894825.1 uncultured Anaerolineaceae bacterium | reverse complement strand
GAGACGAAAATCATCGCCAGCGAAGCGCTGCAGTGCCCGACACTGCTCAATAACGGCTTCGGCGCGCACCGCATCGAAGGGATCGGGGACAAGCACATCCCCTGGGTCCATAATGTGCGCAACACCGATTTCGTCACATCCATTGACGACAACGCGACGGTCCATCTCCTCCGGTTGTTCAACGAACCGGAAGGAAAGAAATATCTGGCGGATCAGGGCGTACCGCAGGAAACGATCTCCCAACTGAATCTGATGGGGTTGTCCGGCGTTGCCAACCTGCTCTCCGCGATTAAATTCGCCAAGTACAACGAACTGACCAGTGATGACATTGTGCTGACCATCTTCACAGATTCATTGGACCTTTACGGTACGCGGTTGAGTGAGTACACGGAGGAATTCGGTCCGTTCACACGGGATGACGCGGCGTTCAATTTCGGACGGTACCTGATGGGTGAGAATACGTCAAACATGCTGGAACTGACCTATGAGGCCCGCAAACGCATCCACAATCTGAAATACTATACCTGGATCGAACAGCAGGGGCGCACGTCGGATGAGCTGAACGCTCAGTGGTACGACCGCAGCTATTGGACTGAAATCCAAGCCCAGAAGGATGAAATTGACAGCCTGATTCAGGCCTTCAACAACGAAGTCGGCATCGCCTGATTGGTACTCATAAAAAAGTCCCCCGAAAAACGGGGGATTTTTTTATGAGTTATTTGTTGTTTACTTCGAACAAACTTATGACAGGAATTTGCGCACGTCTTCGAGCTGACCGGCAGAACCGAGTTTTTCGTTCTTGGCGGCGATGAAGTTGGCGTACTCTTCCATGAAGACCTTGCCAACCGGGCGCAGGTCAAAGTTTTCCGGGTGTTGGAGGAAATATTCGCGGTGAACACGGGTCCAAACCAGCCGGCCGTCGGTATCGATGTTGATCTTGGTCACGCCCAATTCGGCAGCGCGTTTGAACTGGTTGTCGTCAACGCCCTTCGCGCCTTTCAGATTGCCACCGGCCGCATTGATCCGTTCCACCTCATCCTGCGGGACAGAGCTGGAGCCATGCATCACGAGCGGGAAGCCGGGAACGCGCTTCTGAATTTCAGCCAACACGTCAAAATGCAGTGACTGGGAACCGGAGAACTTGAACGCGCCATGGCTGGTTCCGATTGCGACCGCCAGGGAATCCACACCCGTTTTGCCAACGAAATCCTTCACGGCATCCGGATCGGTCAGTTTCGCGTCCGATTCGCTGACGGACACGTGTTCTTCCACACCGCCCAGCTGACCCAATTCAGCCTCAACGACCAGGCCTTTGGCATGGGCTGCATCAGCAACGCGCTTTGAAATCGCGACGTTTTCTTCATAGCTTTCTGAAGAGGCGTCAATCATCACGGAGCTGTAAAAGCCGCTTTCGATACAATCATAGCAAGTTTTCTCATCGCCATGATCAAGATGAACGGCAAAAATCGCTTCCGGGAACATCGCATCCGCACTGCGGATCAGTCCCTCCAGCATAATGGTGCTGGTGTAAGAGCGGGCGCCTTTGGATATCTGGACGATAAACGGAGCCTGACTCTTGATATTGCCTTTGAACAGACCGATGATCTGTTCAGCGTTATTGATGTTATAAGCGCCGATGGCATATTTGCCATAAGCATGCTCAAAAAGTTTTTTGGTGGTAACAATCATTTTTCTCTCCTTATTTTTTGTTCGGACGTCAAAAATCGGATTACATAAAAGGAACCGTTGTTCCGAATTTATTCCGTTTCGCGAAACAAGATCAGAACAAACAACCTCCGCTTCAGAAATTCAGGTTTTTGATGTTCGCAACTACCTTAATTCAGGAACATCGGAACACCGAGGAAGTCTTTGATCTTCGGACGGTAATTCTCAATGTCATAGAAAGCGGCTACATCCACAATTTTCTTGCCGGCCAAAACCATGCTGACAGGAACCGTGGTGTATTTGCCGCCGTGCAGCGCAACCATGCGCCCGGTGTCATTCCGCGCCACAAGCTGGGCGGCCAGGTTACCGAACGAACTGGAGACCATCCGGTCAAGCGAATCGGGAGCGCCGGAACGCATCATATAGCCCACCTGCTGGTACATGATGTTGCTGCCGGTGCGGCGTTTGATCGCTTCCGCCACGATCATACCGATCCCACCCAGTTTGCGATGACCGTAGGCATCCATCTCACCGGTCTCGATCACATCGGCGCCTTCCATAATCGCGCCTTCAGAGATCGTCATGACAGAATAGTGAGAAGGATTATCTTTCTTATCTTGCAGCATGAATTCGGACAATTTATCGATATTGAAATGCACCTCAGGAATAATGGCCCGATCGGCACTGGAAAGATAACCTGCAATCAGGCTGGTCTCACCGGAATTCCGTCCGAACAATTCCACCACACCGATCCGTTCATGAGAGCCCAGAGAAGTGCGCATGTTTGTGATCACTTCAATGGAGCGGGTAATGGAAGTCGAGAAACCGATGCAGTAATCTGTTCCAAACACATCGTTATCCATCGTCTTCGGAATCGCGACAACAGGAATACCTTCGTTATGCAGACGTACCGAATAGCTCAGCGTATCGTCCCCACCGATTGTAATCAGGGTGTCGATCCCAAGATGTTCCAAAACCTTCAAAACATGGGGAGTATAGTCAATGGTTTCCGCATCTACTTTGATTCCCAGCGGCGAATCCTTCAGAAATTCGGGAATGACGTTGGTTTTCACTTTCTGCGGGTTCGTCCGGGAAGTATGCAGGAAGGTACCCCCGGTCCGGTCGATCTTGCGGACGTCGTGCCGGGTCAGCTCATATACATTCGCAAAACTTTCAGGATCATCAAAATCATAATTAAGCAAACCGGCCCAGCCACGCCGAATCCCAAAAATCTTATAACCGTGATCTAACGCAGAGACAACAACCGCTTTCATGGCAGGATTTAAACCGGGAACATCGCCCCCCCCGGTCAGGATACCTAAAACTTTGGACATAAAAACTCCTTCATCAGATTAACAACGAAACTCGGAAATTTTTTTAACATACAGTGTTTGATTATACTATGGAACCACGCTCAAAACCGCCGTCATCGTGATTTTATTTACAAATTATCAACATAGGTATTAATAATCCACCAACGGTTCCAATAGAGCAGAAAGAATGTAACGGCCGGGAAAATAAGGTTCAGTACACTGACAGGATTATTCCAGTCCTGCCCCATCAAAAGCTTCTGAACCC
>CALCQT010000253.1 GCA_937894825.1 uncultured Anaerolineaceae bacterium | reverse complement strand
CTCATCATAAAGGCCTGTCTTTTTTATACTATGTCCACCATATACCAGAAGTATCCTTCTAAAGCCATACCCTTCAATTATTTCACCAATCTGCATATGCGTCTTTTTTCCAAAGATTATTTTGGTCGGAATATGCATTTCAAAATTGTTCATGATTCCCCTTCCTGTATAAAAACTAATTCCTTATTTCATTTTCAGAACAATGATCTTTATACACTTACTGAATATTCACTAATTAATTATTTTTTATTTAACTTCAAACATAATCAATTAAATTTACTTTTGATAAAGATCGATTTCAAAAAACTTAGAAAGTGAATATTGATAAAGCTTCTATACTTCCGTTTGTAACCGCTTTATTTATTCCACTGTAAGCTTGCCGTTATCCAAAAGCACATTGCCATCCACTGTCAATGTAGGTGAACGGAACACCAGATCCAGATGCACCGGACAGGAATTAGTCCCTTTAAAGCCACGGTCATCCCCAAAACCGAAATGCACCGTTCCGTAGCAGCCTTCATCTTCCAGCATCCTTCCGGTCAACTCGCAGGCCGGGTTCATTCCAATCCCAATTTCTCCGACATGATACACTTTGGGGTCATTGAATCCAGCCAGAATGTCTTTAAGAATTTCAGCTTGCTCACCCCCTGAGATATCTACCACACGGCTTTCTTTAATATCGATTCGGATCGGTTCTGTAATCAAACCTAAGCGCGGATGAGGAATACTCCCATCAATGTAAACGACACCGTTCGCAGTGCCGGCATTGCCTCCAATTGCACATTCAATGTCGGGGGGAGAGGAAGATTGTCCGGGATAGATACTTCTGCCATATTGCGGTAAGCTTTTTCTTCCGGTAATATTTGCGACAAAGTTTGTGCCTAAGGCGGATGTTATACGCACTTCATCTCCTTCAAGCAGTACGGCAACTTTATCCATAATTGGCCCCATCGCCTCAAAATCTGCATATAATCCGCCGGATTCCAGCATCCTCAAGTCATAATCGGAGCAATTGAGATCCCGGGCGCCATTGGCACAGGCATTTCGTTTGGCCTCGGTACTGGAAATGGAAAATGTGGTCGGACGGAAAATGACATCCGCAGCCATCATCGCCGCTGCAACCAGATCAGTAGGTTCCTGGCCATGCATCGTTTGCGTAGGCATCATGATCATGCTACGATTTGGATATTCTTCCGCCGCATCCCACAGTGCTTGAGCAATATGGTAACTATCAGGGTCTGTAACAATAAGGATTTTTTCGTCCTTTTGGCAGTTTGCACAAACGTCTAATAAAGTCTGGCATGCCTTATAAATTTTTTTGGGCATATTCAACCCCTCCTCAAAAAATGGTATTCGTTAAAAATGTACAGAAATCACAAGAAATCATAAAATAACGCTGCATATATGCGACTCGTTATTCAATGCCAAAATATTGATAAACACTTCTCTTCGCCATATCCAGATGTTCGTTTTTCGGGCGATATCCGTAGCAGAATTCAAAAATCGCCCCAAGTTGACCGATCATCATGTCAACGCCATAAATCACTTTATGGTTAAGTTTCAATGCTCGTTTTGCCATCGTTGTCATGGGTGGATTCACAATATTTTCCATCACAACTGCCTCTGGCTTCAATTTATCCAAAAACCCAAGATAAGAATGATCCTCCGGGTAACCATACAAACCAAGAGGTGTCGCTTGCATAAAAAAATCGCATTCAGCAGCAACCTTATCCAGATTCTCGTTCGTGAAGGGTAAACACACAATTTCCATCGAAGTATATTGACGCACAGTTTGCACTAACGTCTGCGCACGTTCAATTGAGCGATTCACAAGTGTCACTTTCCTGGCGCCTTCCTTCGCGAGCTCAAGAAGAATAACGCCGACAATACTTCCTGCGCCAAGAATGAATACATGCATATCCTTGACACAAACATTCGCCATTTTGATTGCAGCCATATTGCCCCTGCCATCCATGCCGGCTCCGACAGTTTTTCCATTTTCATTAACTTTGACAATATTGACTGAATTAAAAATCCGGGAATATTCATCTACTTCATCAAGATAAGGAATAATCGCTGATTTATGCGGCATCGTCAAACTAAAATGCTTCAATCCTAAAGTTCTGAACGCTGCCATGAAATCATCCAATTTCCCGACAGGTATTTCTATTGGAAACATAATCTCATCAATTCCATTGGCTGCAAATAAAGGGTTATATGCATATGAAGCACTGCTTTGGCCCATAGGATAACCAATAATAGGAAAAAGTTTTGTATCTTTTGTAAAATTGAGATGATCAATAACCATTTTCATTTGATCTAATTTCCTTCCTCTCGGCTAAAATCAGTGATATCTACACGTGTAGATAATTTGCAAATATTTACTCTTCAAAATTTCTTAAAAACCGTTTCACTGTTGGCTATAAATTTATAAACACGTGTAAATATTTGTTATAGATATTATACTTGTATGTGAATTAATATAGCACCACTTTTTTCGATTGTCAATAGTGAATTTAAATTAATTTCCGAACAACAATTTCATCAAACCGGGTTTCCCGATTACAATAGAGGGAATTCAACCACACGGAGTTTCGGTTTTACAGCAACAGCAGTCCGCATAATGAGTCATCACGACGAGGCGTACTTCCAAACGACCGTAAACTCGCGACAAAAGGATAGCCATGGAGAACAAAGACTTATTACAAGCGCTTCAAGCCGGAGAAAAATTTGTTCTGGATGGAGCTCTGGGCACCAATGCGCAGAACAGCGGACTCCCGGCCGGCGTTTTGAGCGAACAATGGGTGTTGGAAAAACCGGAGTGCATTCAAAAGATTCACGCAGACTTTATCAATGCGGGCTCACAAATCGTCCTCACCGCCACATTTTGCGCAAATCCCATCCATCTGGCCGACACACCACTGGCGGGGAAATCTGCCGAGGTCATCGCCCGTGCGGTCGAAATCGTTCGCGCTGCCGCTGTCGATCGTCTGATCTATGTCGCCGGCAGTCTGGGGCCGGTTGGCAAGCTGATGGAGCCCTTCGGACCAGTCACAGAAGATGCCTTTTTTGCCGGTTACGCGGAACAGGCTAAGTACCTGATAGAAGCCGGCGCCGATCTGCTCGTTTTGGAGACACAATATAGCATTGAAGAAGCCAGCCAGGCTTTGAAAGGAATTCGCTCGGTTTCGAATCTTCCGCTGGTGGTCTCCTTCAGTTTTGACCGCGGAATCCGCACCATGATGGGCGTGAAGCCGCAAGTTTTCGCTGAAACGTTAACCGAACTTGGAGCGGACATCATCGGCATCAATTGCGGAAAAGGGTTGGACGAGAACACCGAATGTCTGAAACTGGTTCGTCAGGCCACCGACCGCCCAATCTGGTTTAAACCCAACGCCGGGAAACCGGAAATCGATGCGGATGGAAAAACCTGCTACAAAACCCAACCGGAGGAATTATCCACCCGGGTTCCGGAGTGGCTCACGCTCGGCGCCCAGTTGATCGGCGGCTGCTGTGGTTCCACTGCCGAACATATTCAAGCCATCGCGGCCGTTGTCGCCGCCTGAGATAAACACAGACCCAACCGGGAACCATCCGGATTTTTATCGGTTTTTTGACAATTCTTATTCACTCAACCTGCAATTCGAAATAAAATACGATCCTCGCCAGAGAAAACAATCAGGTGTTGT
Source organism: uncultured Anaerolineaceae bacterium (assembly GCA_937894825.1). Taxonomy (GTDB): domain Bacteria; phylum Chloroflexota; class Anaerolineae; order Anaerolineales; family Anaerolineaceae; genus Flexilinea. The sequence continues at coordinate 4,198 of CALCQT010000253.1, read as the reverse complement.
CTTCCCAAATACTGGGATCATAACACCTGATTAAATAAATCTCCGGCTAAAATTTGTGAAATTATTTGGACTTTTTATTCCTCAGGAAGTCAATATAAACTGCCAGCAGAATCACAGCTCCCTTGACAACGTACTGCCAAAATGAATTTACGTTCATCAGGTTCAAGCCGTTATTTAACACGCCAATGATCAGACCGCCAATAATCGTCCCGCCAATTTTACCCGAACCACCCGCCATGGAAGTACCACCGACAACAACCGCGGCAATCGCATCCATTTCTGCGCCATCGCCGGCTGTCGGTTGTCCTGAATACATACGGGAAGCCAGCACCACACCAGCCAGTCCCGCCATTAAACCGGAATACGCGTGAACAAAAAACTTTACTTTCTGGACATTAATCCCGGAAAATAATGCAGCTTGTGTATTCCCGCCAACGGCATAGATATGTCGGCCAATTTGTGTTTTATTCATAATCAGACCGGTGATAATCAAGACAATGATCAAAATGATGACCGGCGTGGGAGTCGATCCAATATATCCGGCGCCAAGAAATTGCCATTCCTTCGTCTTCCGCGACGGCGCCTACCGCACGGTATAAACATAAGCCAATCCCTTTGCGATGTTCATGGTCGCCAGGGTAACAATAAATGGCGGGATGGTCGTCTTCGAAATGACAAGGCCATTAAAAATACCGACAATCAATCCCACTGTCAAACCGCCTAAGATTGCAATCGGAATCGGGAGGTTATAACGGGAAACAAATCCGGCGGCGATGCAGCCGGATAAAGCGATAATTGAACCAACCGAAAGATCAATCCCGCCAAGAATGATGACCATCGTCATACCGCAGGCCAGATAAAGATTTGTGGAAATCTGCCGTAGCACGTTGAACATGTTTTTCTGGGTGAAAAACGTGTTCTGCGTAGATGGGTTGATCGTCAGAAAGGCGCATAGAATTAAAAAAGCGATAATGATTCCCAAGTTGTCTCTAAAAAAACCTTTGACGCTTTTTATAAGACGGCTTCCCCCATTTTTCGGCGTTATAACTATTGTGTCTGCCATCAAATAATCTCCTTATGAAGTATGGATCTAAAACTATGACGCGGCTAATTCCATAATATGCGCCTGGGAGATCTCATCCCGATGCAGGCATCCTGCAATTTTTCCGCTGTCCATAACATACACTCGGTCACTCATATTAATGATTTCCGGTAATTCAGATGAAACCATAATAATCGATATACCGCTCTTAATCAGTTCATTCATTCTGGCATAAATTTCGGATTTCGCGCCCACATCAACACCGCGGGTCGGTTCATCCAGAATCAGGATTTTGGGGTTTGTAGCCAACCAGCGCCCAATCACAACTTTTTGCTGATTTCCTCCGGACAGGTTCCCGATAACCTGTTCCTGAGAAGGGGTCTTCGTGGACATCATATCGATATAGTGCTGTGTGATCGCTTCTTCTCTTGTGTCATTCACAAGAATCCCTTTGATAAATTCGTCAAGCACCTCGATCGTCATGTTGAATTTGACACTCTGAACGTTGTAAAGTGCTTCCCGTTTTCGATTTTCCGGTACCAGCGCGATGCCATACCGCAGGGCATCACTCGGGGTATTGATCTGCGCTTTCTTATTGTCTATGTAAATATCACCGGTCACTTTTTTTGATAACCCAAAAATGCAGTGCATAACCTCACTGCGTCCGGCGCCTACCAGCCCGGCAAAACCGACAATTTCCCCTGCATAGATTTCAAAATTGACATCCTGCAGCAATTCTTCATCGGATAAATTCTCACACTTTAAGAGAATATCACCGGGCGTTTGAAATTCACGGGTGTAATAATTCTGGAGTTCCCGACCGACCATCATCGAAATAAGCCGGTCCTTGGTTGTTTCTTTAACAATTTCAGTTCCGACATATTTACCATCCCGCAAAACTGTCACACGATCGCAAATCTGGTCTAATTCACTCATTTTATGAGAAATATAAATAATACCAACGCCTCTTTTCACCAAAGCGCGCATCGTATCAAAAAGAAAATCCACCTCTTTGTCAGAAATTGAGGAGGTTGGTTCGTCCATCACCAAAATTTTTGAATCAAAAGAAATCGCTTTGACGATTTCAACCATCTGTTGTTGGGCAATCGTCAAATGATTTATCAAAGTCGACGGATCAATATTCATCTGAAACGAACTGAGCAATTGCCTGGCATCTTCCTCCATTTTGACATGGTCAATAAACAGGCCCTTCTTCGGTTCTCTGCCTAAATAAATATTCTCCGCCACCGTCATATGGGGAACCAGCACTAATTCCTGATGAATGATCGCAATCCCCTGACGCTGTGCGTCGCGTACATCCAGAATTTCGACTTTCTTTCCGTCGATATAGATTTCGCCCTGATCAGCCTGATAGATACCGCCTAATACTTTGATTAATGTGGATTTACCCGCCCCATTTTCTCCCAACAGTGCATGGACCTCGCCGGCCCTGACCTCAAGATTAATGTCCATCAATGCGTATACACCAGGGAAAGTCTTATGGATATCTTTCATTTGTAATAAAACGGCATTATTTTCCAAAAGATTCCACCTTTTCTATATAAGCCTACTTCGAAATTCCTTAGAATTCCCGCTTACAACCGGTTGACTACCCGATTTAGATATATTGTTCAAGGGTATTTCTACCCTTGAACAATATCGTCGTCTACGTTATTTTCCGTCGGATTATATTATGAACAGTTTTTTCAATTACCGAATATGGTAATTTCCGGTGAAATTACTGCCAACCCTCTACGCCATATTCCTTGACATTTTCTGCGGTCATCAGGAAAGTTTCAACCGGATAGCGGGCATCAATTTCTTCACCGTTCAGGAATTTATACATAACTTCAACCGATTTCCGGGCAATGCTGATGGGAGACTGCGCACCGGAACCTTCAATCAGGGAATCGCCTGAAGCAAGTTCAGCCTTGATGTCCGGAGAACCATCCACGCCATAAATCAATGCATCCGTGATGCCGGCCGCATTGGCGGCAGCCAAAATGCCCAGAGCGGTCGGATCATTACCGCCGAAAATTGCGACAACGTTCCCATGAGCCTGGAGCAGATCTTCTGCAATGCCCATTGCAACTTCGAGGTTACCTTTGGCGTCCTGCTGGGCCACGACATTAAAGCCTCTTCCTTCAATGGCATCCAGGAACCCATTGGTACGATCGACAACAGACTGCATGGTCGGGGAGTCGAGAATAATAATATCGCCGCCTTCCGGAACCTTTGCAACCAGATCTTCACCGCATACTTTACCGGCATTGTAGTTATCCGAACCCACATAGGAGGTTACATAACTCAAATCTGCCACTTCGGTATCAAAGTTGATAATCGGAATTCCGGCTTCCTTCAGCATGTCCAACGCGGGGAGAATGCCTTCTGCGTCCTGAGGATTCAGGAAAATCGCATTGATTCCCTGGGTAATCAGATCTTCGATCTGATTGATCTGCAGTGTAATGTTGTTTGCAGGATCCAAAGAAATCAAAGTGTCGCCATTTTCTTCAACGCCCTCGCGTATTGTTTTTTCAAGAATCACAAAGAACGGATTCGTTCCATCCATACAGGTATAACCGAATTTCCAGCCATCCTCCGGGCGTTCCAATGCTTCGGCCGATACGGAAGCGATTCCAAGCGCAACAACCAGAACGGTCAGCAAAACAAAACTTAAAACTTTTTTCATGGATTTCCTCCTGATATTTTGAGGGGTTTCCCCACACTATTAGAAGGTATTATATTCATGTGCAAACGTTTTAGAAAGGAAAAATATCCTCTTTTTTGATGACTTTCAAACGATATCGTGTCGTCAGCAACGATTTTTCGGAAAAATTTACGAATTAAGTTAATTTCCTTTCGTTCCGAATAAATTTAAAGAAACAATCTTACTCGGCAACCTCCAGTGCAACCTGGATCATCTCATGGAATGAATTCTGTCGTTCCTCAGCCGTTGTCATTTCGTGGCTGCCAAGAATATCCGAAATCGCGCAAATCGTCAGCGCTTTTTTCCCGGCACGCGCCGCATTCATGTACAACGCGGCAGATTCCATTTCCACACCCAGCACACCCATTTTTCGCCATTCCAATGTTTCTTCAATTCCGCCTTCAGAATAAAACGCATCTGTAGAAAAAATATTACCGACTTTATATGCA
>CALCQT010000252.1 GCA_937894825.1 uncultured Anaerolineaceae bacterium | reverse complement strand
GAATACGATTTTGCTTTGTCGTGTCAGAGGAAAGCTCAGCCGTTACAGAGCAAAATCGTATTCATATCGGACTTGGCTCGCAGAAGCCCCGAGATATGACGGAGATATCCTCCATAAAGAGAGAGAATGGTTATCTTGCTATCGCAGGGAACGATCAGTATTGCGACCTGTCTCTCTATGGAGCGGATGCAGCGGGATTATCCAAAACAGTAGCTTTTTTCACTCACAGTGACTATCTCGCACAACTTTCTGGCAATACCGCCGTAATCTCTACGGATCTACGTAACGTAGGAACGGGATTTGTTAAAAACGAGGATGGGTATTACAAACTTTCTGATTTTGGCTATGCCAACGCCAGTCTGGCAGGAGCGTTTCATCAGGAAGTAAACTATACGCTAAAACAGCCGCAAAGTATTCGAAGCGGACCGGACTCCTATTTGGAGATTCATTTCCGTCATTCAAAAGCATTAGTGGGAGATACATCCCTGCTCACTGTCCATGTGGATGGTATAGCAATCAGCAGTATCCAGCTTTCGGATTCCAATGCAGAGCGTGGTTCGATCCGGGTAAAAATTCCATCCTCGGCGCTGGATAAAAGTTCCTTTAATGTCAAAGTGGAGAGTTACAACTATATAGGTAAGGTAGATTGCTCGAAAGATTATTTTGATGTTGCATGGACAGTGATCGACCAAGATTCTGTGGTTTACTTCCAACCGGGGGATGTTGGAATCTTTCCCTCAATTCAGCCGCTTTTAAGCTTTGGAGAGGCCTTGGATGAAAGCTGGCCAACGGCAATTCTCTATTCTCCCTCAAATGCTTCTCAAACAATGATGGAAGTCGCGGTCGGATTGGCTACTCGGGCTGGGCAAAATTCAGGTGCATACCGCTGGGAATACGCAGATAATCTAGACGCGAAACAAAAAGGACCTGCTGATATATTAATTCTCGGTACCAATGATAATATTCAAATTCCAAAAGAAATCTCCGATCTCCTGAGTATTGTGCCACAAAAAGAGGGTTTCATCCTTCCCAAAGATTCTAAGGTATCGGAAGAAGCACTGCAAGATAAAATTATTATACAAGTGGTGCGGTCTCCTTGGAACTTTTATCGAAAGGCTTATGTTATCACTTGCCCTACTAATATGGAAAGCACTCTAAAAGAGTTTGTTTCACAGCGCAAGAATCTGAATGAACTGAGTGGTACGATATCGTTGGTTGATGGAAAGCTAGGAGTGACCAACATTACAGCCGTTGACAGTACCATCAACAAGTCGGCGGAAACTCTTCCGTTCAACATTGACCGTTTCATCGGCAAATTTGTCCGGACAACGGGTATTTCACGGGGAGGGCTACTTATCATTTCGATTCTTATCTTAGTTATCATCTTTTTAATCATAAAGGTTTCCAAGACCTCCGGTCGGTTCGAGACAGCTAAAAAGAAGATGGAACCGATCAAAAAGGACACTGGAAATGATTTGGAAAAAGAGCTTGATGACATTCAGGATGATTTCGATGAGGGTGACAACGGCAGATAGTATGCCTAAGAAAAAGTGTTAGTAAAAGATCAATCGGCAAAGTACATGCGGCCGCATTAGGACATTTTCTCTATTTCGGTTATGTTTATTTTCCCAATTAACAGAACAACCTGAAACATCGAAACAGAAAAAGCTCTCAACCGCCTACAGTATAATAAATCGATAAGATACAATCTGAACAAGAAGGAGCGTACAATTCAGAGTAACGGGCCCGCTTTCCTTTCAAACCGCCCTCACGTTATTCTGGAAAAGCACAGCATTTAATGAAACAACTCCTGCAAAACATGAAAAACGGAAAAACTGAAGTCAAGGAACTTCCCATCCCCGTGCCCGGTCCGCGCACCGCGCTGGTTCGCACCGCCTGGTCCCTCGTTTCAGCCGGCACCGAGAAGACATTGGTTGACTTCGCCGAAAAGAACCTGATCGGCAAAGCCGCTTCCCGACCGGATCTGGTTCGTCAGGTGGTGGATAAGGCCAAACGCGAAGGCCTCCTCACCACGATGGAAGCGGCACTCAACCGGCTGGACCAGCCGATGTACCCGGGTTATTCTTCCGCCGGGATCATCGTCGCGCTGGGTGACGACATGCCCGGTTTCCGGGTCGGCGACCGCGTGGCCTGCGGCGGCGGCGGATTTGCCACACACGCCGAATATAATGTAGTCCCACGCAATTTGCTGGTAAAACTGCCGAGTGGCGTTCAAACCGAAGAAGCCGCTTTCGCCACCCTGGGCGCGGTCGGCATGCACGGCTTCCGCCTGGCCGCCCCTTTGGTCAACGAAAGTGTCCTGATCATCGGATTGGGACTGCTTGGGTTGATGACCATGCAGATCGCGCTGGCGGCAGGTTGCCGCGTGCTTGGACTCGACATCAGTGAAAACCGGGTTGCATTGGCAAAATCGCTGGGCGGCGAAGCCTGCCTGCGCTCCGCTGTGGATGAAGTCGCGCCATCTTTCACGAAGAACCGTGGTTTTGATCATGTCCTGATCTGCGCCGGCAGCAAGGACAACGATTCAATTGAACTGGCCGGCGTCCTCTGCCGGGACCGTGGAACCGTCATCGCCGTCGGCGCTGTCGGGTTGGAGATCCCGCGCAAAATTTACTATGAAAAAGAACTGCGGTTCATGGTCTCCCGTTCATACGGACCGGGCCGCTACGACGCGAATTACGAAGAAAAAGGGCAGGACTATCCGCTGGGTTATGTCCGCTGGACTGAAGGCCGCAACATGGAAGCGTTCATCGACCTGTTGGAAAGCGGCAAAATGAACGTCCAGGCCCTGATTTCACATAAAATCCCGATTGAAAGCGGTGAGAAAGCCTATGAGCTGATCACCGGCAAACTCGGCGAGCCGTTTCTGGGCGTTCTGTTGGAATACCCGCAGAAAAACGATACTGCGCCCGAAAACATGCCAATCCGAATCGGCACGGAAAAAAGAACGCCTGGCCCCGTCACAATCGGCGTCCTTGGTGCGGGCAATTACGCTAACGCCACTTTCCTGCCCGCGCTGATCAAAACCGCCCGTCCGATCCGTCTGGCCAGTATCGCTTCCGGCAGCGGCGGCAGCGCCGTTCACGCCGCGGAGAAATTCGGCATCGAAAAAGTGGATGTTTCCGGCAGCGCCGTTCTGGATGATCCGGAAGTCAACACCGTTATGCTGCTGACCCGCCACCATTTGCACGCCCGGCAAGTCGTTCATGCTTTACGAAACAAAAAAAATGTTTATTGTGAAAAACCACTGGCATTGACGATCGAGGAATTATCAGAAATTCGCCAGATTGTGAAGGAAAATCCGGAACCGGTATTAACAGTCGGCTATAATCGCCGGTTTGCTCCGCTGAGCCGGCAGCTTTTTGACTTTTTCGTCACCAGCCCGGAACCGCTGGCGATCCACTATACCGCCAATGCCGGCTACATTCCTCCGAACCACTGGACGCAGGACCCCGCCATCGGCGGCGGACGCCTGCTCGGCGAAGCCTGCCATTTTATCGATTTTCTCACCTGGCTGACCCGCTCACGCCCAATCAGTGTCTCGGCAGCCGCGCTGCCGGACAACGGGCGTTATTCACAGGATAACTTCAGCCTGCAATTCAAGTTTGAAAACGGCTCTTTCGGTACCGTCACCTACGTCGCGAATGGCGACAAAGCCTATCCTAAGGAACGTTGTGAAGTCTTCAGCGGCGGAAAAGTCGCTGTGCTGAACGATTTCCGCACGCTCGACACCTGGCAGGACGGACGTCACCGGCAGATCAAATCGGCGCTGCGCCAGGATAAAGGGCATGCGGCGGCCATCGACGCATTTCTGGCATCGATTCTCCAGGGACAGACCTGGCCGATCCCGTTGGATGAGCTGCTGGCTGTTTCCCTGGCCGGTTTCGCCGCACAGGCCTCGCTTCGGGAAAATGACGCGATTGTGATTCCGGGTCCGGAAGCTTTTTAAGCAGTGTCCACCTCGAAGACAGGAAACTCATCGCAGTGACACGACTCGCACGCCTTCTGAAAACGATCCGGACAGTCCGCGCGGAACAGCTTTGGAACTTCGCGGTCTATCAGCTCCAATTAAAAAGCGGCTGGCTGCGTCGATCCGGACAGACCGCTGCCAATGGAACTGCCGGCAGCTTTTTTCCGTTGCCCTTGGCCGAACGGGAAGTGCTCCTGCCGTATCTGGAAGCCGATCGCGGCCGGATCCTCGCGGCCGCGGAGAAAATCCGCCGAAATCAGTTTCATCCCTTTTCCGGGGAAGCCGGAGCGCCGCTGGATTTCCATCCCCGGCATCCGAACCTTCATTGGACAGCAATCCGAACAGCCGAAGGAGACGACATTAAAGACATCTGGGAACCGGCCCGTTTTTGCTGGGCGCCGGATCTGGCACGAGCCTGGTTGCTAAAGGGAGAAGCCGTCTGGAAAGGCACGTTTTTCGAGTACACAGGTCGTTTCACGGAAGAAAATCCGAGCGGATATGGCGAAAACTGGCAATCCGCGCAGGAAGTTGCGATCCGCCTGATTCTGATTTCTTTCTGCGGCAGCGTCTTTCTGCAAAATAACGAGGACGCATCGCCGGACCCGGAAGGCATCTTTCTGGCAGAGCTGATTCGTCAGCATGCGGAACGGATTCCGCCGACGCTGAGCTATGCCCGCGCCCAAAACAATAATCATTGGCTCAGTGAAGCAGCGGGCCTGATGACCGCTGCCTGTGTGCTGCCGCATGCCGCGCAGTCCGAAAGATGGTTCAAACTGGGATGGCGTGAATTTCGGCGGGCACTGAACAAACAGATCGCACCGGATGGCGCCTACCTTCAGTACAGCGCAAATTACCACCGCCTGATGCTGCAACTAATCTTATGGGTTGATTTCCTTTTGCGTATCAAGGGCTTGGACTGGCCGCCTGCTTTGCAGGAAAAGATCCGCCGTGCGACGATCTGGCTGGCAGCCTTCACGGACCGCATCAGCGGCGCCGCCTGTAATTTTGGCCATAACGATGGCGCGCTGCTTTTTCCGCTCGGCGGGGATACCACAGATTATCGCCCTACGCTGCAGGCGCTCAGTTTGCGCTTCTGCGGTAAAAACCTGTTTCCGCCCGGACACTGGGATGAACTGAACACCTGGTTCCCATCGCCACGACCGGAGTCGATCCCAGAAGCCGCTTCTTCCCCCAACCCAGACAGCATCTTTAACGACACACTTTTGCGGGTCGGAGATGACGCCAATTGGGGGCTGATGCAGACCCTTGGTTACCAGGGCCGCCCCGCGCATGACGACCAGTTGAATGTCCACCTCTGGCGAAACGGAAAACCACTCTCACTGGATGCCGGCACCTACCGCTATAACGCGTTGCCGCCCTGGAACAATGGGTTGAAAAGCGCCTTTGTCCATAACAGTCTGATCATC
>CALCQT010000251.1 GCA_937894825.1 uncultured Anaerolineaceae bacterium | reverse complement strand
GTCCATCCATATTTCATCCGGACTGAGCGGCACGATCAATTCCGCCCGCGTCGGAGCGGCGATGGTTCCGGAGGCCGATATTACCTTTTGGGACTCCAAAACACTTTCAGCCGCGCTGGGCTGGCAGGTCCAGGCTGCGGCGATCGCGGCCAAGAAAGGCTGGCCGCTTGAAAAAATCCTGGAACGCCTGGCGTTGATCCGCAAACAGGTTTCCGGTATGTTCACACTGAAAGAACTGCGCTACCTGGTCCATGGCGGACGGATCAGCCACCTGAAAGGCCTGATGGCTCAGATGCTGAATATCAAACCGATCATCGGCGTGGACGTGGAAAGTGGAAAATATGATTCCATCGGGCAGGCCATCACCTTCAAGCGGGCTGTTGCTCAAATTGCGGATATCAACCGGGAACGATATGGTTCTGAAAAGCTCCGGATTCAACTCGTTCATGGGTATTCGCCGGATGGAATCGAGTTGCTGCGGCAAAAGGTGATTGAAAAACTGGATTGCTTCTTTGAGGAAACGGTTCCGGTTGCCCCGGTTCTCGGCGCGCATACCGGCCCTTCTCTGACCGGGATGATCAGCGGGCCGGCCAGTCTTTTTGCCGATCTTTTGTAAAAAATTGTTTTCCATTGAATTCCTGCGGGAAAAATGTCTCTTGAAATCGGATGAAACTGTCGTGACCGGCGTTTCCGGCGGCGCGGACAGTTTATACCTGCTCTTTCACCTGCAGCAAGCCGGACAGCCCGTCATCGCAGCCATCCTGGACCATCAATTGCGCCCGGAAAGTTCCCGAGAAGTGGCCTTCGTACAGGAGATTTGCGTCACGTATGGTGTTCCATGTGTTGCCGGAAAGGCCGATGTAGCCGCGCTGGCCCAAACCCGCCGTTGTTCCATTGAAGAAGCGGCCCGTATTGCACGATATGAATTCCTGTTCGGCGTGGCCCGCCGGCACCATGCGGCGGCCGTCGCAACAGCGCATCACGCCGATGATCAGGTTGAAACCGTGCTGATGCATTTCCTGCGCGGAAGCGGCCTGGAAGGGTTGACCGGGATGCGCCCGCGAACGATCCTTCCCCAATGGGATCCGGAGGAAAAAATTCCGCTGATCCGCCCGATCCTCGCGAACAGAGATCAAATCCTGGTGCAGAGAAACCAGACTGACGCCTGTCGAAGATCAATCCAACCAGGACACGCAATTTTTCCGCAACCGGCTGCGGCACAAGCTGATTCCGCTCCTGGAAGCGGAATACAGCCCGCAAATCAGGCGCCATATCCAGACCCTGGCTCAAACAGCTCACGAAGATATGCAAATCATTCATGAAGTGATCGACGCCGCCTGGCAGCAATGTCACATTCCGGATGATCGTATCCCCGACGCTATTCTGCTGAACCGCAGTGAATTTTCCCGTTTGGCGCCCGGGGTCCGGGCACGCATCCTGCGCCGCTGCCTGTTCCAACTTTGTCCGGAGGCTCGCGACGTCGGTTTCGATTCGGTCCAGCGCATGCACGATTTTATCGCGAGCTGTGACAATGAAAACAGTGTCCGCCAATGGGAGAAAAATCTCTCCGTAGCGGTGGAAGCGGATATGATCCTGATTTATCCCGGTGGAGAGAGTCCAAATCCGCTGCAATATCCGCAGCTGACAACAGGCAGCGTGTCCCTCAGCATCCCCGGAGAATTTTCTTTTTCCGGCTGGCAACTGACCTGCCGGATTTTGCAGCTCAGCTCTGAAAAGATCCCGGCGCTGACCACGGAGATGGCGGCAAACCGGAGCCTGGTGTATTTGGATTGGGAGAAAATCGAACTGCCATTAATCTTGCGAACCGCAAACGCGGGGGAAATGTTCCGTCCGTTGGGAAGCGGCGGACGGCAAAAACTTTCCGACTTTTGGATCAACACGAAAATCCCGCGCGCATACCGCGCCGGTCATCCGCTCATCGCAGACCGCAATGAACCGATCTGGATTCCGGGGTTACGGCCGGCCGATTTCTGTCGACTCACATCTGAAACCACAAAAGCGCTGCGACTGGAATTGAAAAAGCGCAGATGAAAAGCAGCCGAAAACTGCCGGGACATCAGCAGGTAAAAAAAAAGAGTGGAAACTGCGTTTCCACTCTTTTTTTTAAAGTATCCCGATCAATTCTCCCAACCGGGTTTTATATGACTCCCTGCAGCGGTCCGGATCGTTCCCCTTCAGCAGGAACAACATACCGCTCGCGTAATTTTTTCAGCTTCATGTGAATTTCCCGCCACTGAATCTTGGATACCCCCATTTTGACTCGGATAATTTCCGGATCCGTATTGGTATAGTAGTCATGAACAACGCTCGTCCAGCGGCACATGTTAAACGAAAGATGCTTCAGCAGCCCGGCTCTGACCCCAATATCTTCCAGTAAATATTCAAGCCGGCGTGCTGAGTAATCAAACAAACGCTTCGTCGGCTGTGCCTGTCCCAAATACTCCTGATAGACCGGAACCCATCCGAGCGGTAAATCAATTTTCCGCTCTTTATACCGGCTGTCCGGGGTGTCATAGCGAATATACAAAATCGGGTTATCCGGATCATCTAAATCAATATGGTTGGGGGAAATCCCCAGCGTTTCACTTTTTTTGATTGCTGTTGAGAGCAGCAGGTAAACCAATGTCAGCGGGCGGGCGTCCGGTTTCTTCTCAGTTCGGAAAGAATTTGCGGCTTCCAACACCAGCCGATATTCATCCGAAGTCAGAATTTCCGGTAATGGACTGAGAACTGACTTCTGAATCACGTCCTCAGCTGGATCTTGCTCCAAAACACCAAAGGTCTTAAGCCACTTATAAAAAGCTTTAATTGAGGTAACCCTGCGCGAATAAGTTTTCGGACTGCAGGAAACTCTGCGCTCATTATCCATCCAGCTCAGAAAGGCGTTGATATCACGGGTTTTAATCGATCCAATGGACCGGTCCGGGGAGAAATAAGAAGCCAATAGTTGTATATCGCTGATAAATGCTTTAATTGTGTTACCGGTGCGGCCCTCATCGGCAAGATGAATTTCCCAGGCATGGATCGCGGTGGGAAAAGAAGAATTTTGACTGATAAATTCTCGTACCGATGGTTCAGTTCTGTTCATTTTCTTTTTTCAATACTTCCTCAGTATAGTGCTCTTTCTTCAATAGTTATTTTAGTATACACGAATATTCTTTTCGTTGGAGATAATATTTGTCAACTTTGATCCTGCAAATTGTCATATAATCTCAAATGTAAATCCTCAATGCAAGATTGATTCACTGTGCGATTGATCAGCAATTATCTTTGCGCTCCACAATATCGATATGAAAGCCGCATTTCAAGGTCACAGCGCATTAAACACGTGCTTCTGTCAACAGACAGAGCCTCATTGCCCCTTTTTCTGCTTCTGTGGATTAATGATTATACCGGAATTCTGATTAATCAAGGCCAAAATCGCAGTTTATATTAGAGAATCAAATAACTCGTGAATTTTCACTGCTTTCATTTCATGGATAACCAACAATACCCGCCGGGTTCCTTGACAAATCGGCTCAATCGCGTAAAATACATGAAGTGATTTTAAGCCGAAGTGGCGGAACTGGCAGACGCGCTACGTTCAGGGCGTAGTGAGATTACTCTCATGAGGGTTCGAGTCCCTCCTTCGGCACAAGACCTTTCAAAACGAAAGGTCTTTTTCTTTGACGGAAACCGGGAACAACTTCGAGCCGTCTTGCAGGGCGATTATCGATAACACCGCAACCGATGATGGGCTGACTTTTGCCACCTTGATCAAATTTTAATTCTGTTTCCTTCCTGTTCAAGCGCGAGACTTCGCAAAAATCTTGGTACACTTAACACATGAATTTTCGCTGGATCACCAAGAAACAAGTCTGGCTCGTCGCCATTGTCCTGATCGTCGTCGCATTGCTGATCGACCTCAACACCCGGATCAGCACACTGCGCTATCTGACCAACCAGAAAGTCACCCTCGAATCGGACGTGGTCCGGCTGCAATCCAC
>CALCQT010000250.1 GCA_937894825.1 uncultured Anaerolineaceae bacterium | reverse complement strand
ATACTGGCGATCCAGGAGCCATAGAATCCCGCGACGATACCCAATAGCGAGCCAAAAAACATACCAATTACCATGGCGATTAACCCAACCAGCAGCGAGATTCTGCCGCCATAGACAAATCTGGACCAGATATCGCGCCCGATATTATCGGTTCCCATCAGTCTGTCGAAGCTGGGAGGCTTGAAGGTCTGGGTGGGGTTTGCTGTGTTGACGCCGTCCGTCGCAAGCATTGGCGCGAATATTGAGATAAAAATCAGGATTGAAAGCACAATTGCGCCAACAACAAAATTGGTATTGTGCAGCAGCTGGGAAATGGTGGATATTCGTTTTGAAGGCAGGTTTTGTTCTGTAGCACGTATTTCGTTCATTGCAGCCTTACTCTCGGATCAACGACTGCATAGATCAGATCCGTAAATGTGTTAATCAGCACATAAATAACGGCTATAAATGAAACGGTACCCTGCACCAGTGGAAAATCCCGGTTTTGGATTGCGGTAACAGCCAGACGTCCAATTCCCTGCCGGGCAAAAATTGATTCAACGACAACCGACCCGGCCATTAAAGCAATAAACTGCAGACTGATTGCTGTGATGATCGGAATCAGCGAATTGCGCATGACATGATGGAGCATGACTCTTCGCTCACTGGCACCTTTTGCGCGCGCGGTCCAACGATAACTCTTGTTCATTTCTTCCAGAACGCTGGATCGGACCAGGCGCGCCAGCCAGCAAGCTTCACCGACAGCCAGTGTGATGGCCGGCAGAATCAACCCTTTAGGGTCATTACTTTTTGCCGTGGCGGGCAACCAGTTAAGTCTGACGGAGAAGAACAGGATTAACAGCAGCCCCAGAAAAAAAGGCGGAATCGAAATGCCGGTGATTGTCAGAATCGAAATGACCTTGTCCGGCGCCGTATTATGAACGACTGCGTTGATCAACCCGATCAGGATGCCGAAAAATGTCGAAATAAGCAGCGCGGTGACGGTCAATTGCAGTGTGCTGGGGAATTGTTCAAGAATCGATTCCAAAACCGGACGATTGTTTTTCAGGGAGCGCCCCAGATCCCCCCGCGCCACATTGGCAACGTAATTGAAATATTGAACAGGAATGGGATCGTTAAATCCCAATTCCTGTCTGAGTTCTTCGAGTCTCTCGGGCGAGATTGCCTGTCTACCTAAAAGTGCGTGGACAGGGTCACCCGGTACAAAATGGAGCATCAGAAAAGTTAATATGGACACTCCGATCAACACCGATAATGATGTCAGCAGCCTGCGCCCGAGATATTGCCACATCGCTATTCAGCTGCGAAAGAAATTTCGTACAGGAACGGGAAGCCTTCCGAATCAAAACGGAATCCGGCAATGCTTGCGTCGGTTAAATAGACGCTTCCGTAGGCATGGATCGGCAGCGCGATGGCATTTTCCATGATGATCGCCTGTGCTTCTTCGTACAGCGCCTTACGGGCTTCTTCGTCGATGGTCTGTGGAGCGGTGTGGAGGATCTCATCCAGCCGGTCATTGCGGAAGCGGGCGTAAGCAGACTGGTTCCCGCCGTCAATGTTCGCTGAATCATATACGTAACTCAGAACCGAAGGATCCCGGCTGATCCATCCCATGTTGAGGATGTTGTGCTTGTTTGCCGCACCAAATTCTGAGACGCCGGCGTCATCCAGCTTCGTGATGTTCACTTCAAACCCGGCATTCTGCAGGTAGGAAGCGAGTAATTCCATGAAAGCTTCTTCATAAGCCGGCAGCGCGGGATATTCGATGTGCAGATTGACGCCATCTTTTTCGCGGATGCCGTCGCCGTTGCTGTCGACCCAGCCGGATTCTTCCAGCAATGCGGCGGCTTTGTCGGGATCATAGCGGTACAGGTCACCCGCCGCTTGATTGTAAGCCCAGGTTGTGGGAGAAATTACGCTGTGCGCAGCAGGCTGCAGACCGTAAAATGCGATCTGGGAAATTGTTTCCTGATCGACAGCATAAATCAATGCCTGGCGGACGTTGAGGTCATCGGTCGGTGCGTTTTCGACATTGATCATTTGGTGTGAAGTCATCCCCGGTGCGGCAAAGGTAAAGACCTGCACAGAAGGATCTGTCGCGAGCAGTGATGTTTCCAGGTAAGACGGATCCTGAACGATTGATGCTTCGCCGGACTGGAAGGCAGCCAGCCGGGTGGCGGCTTCCGGCAGGAAGCGGAAGGTGATTTCATCCAATAATGCAGGCCCGCTATGGGAGTAGAATTCGGCTCCCCAGTTGTAGTCGGGATTTTTCGTCAGGACAATGTTGTCCTGTGCAGCCCAGGACGAGAAGACGAACGGGCCGGTTCCGACGGGATGCTGTCCATAGTCATCTCCATATTGCTCAATTGCGGCGGGGGAGGAAATGAATAACCAGGGGCGGGAGAGATCCTGCAGGAAAGTTGCGCGCGGGGCTGAAAATTTCACAATGACGGTTGTGTCGTCAACGATTTCTGTCTCGATATAATCCGTCAGAATTGCGGGTGCGGCTGCGGCCGGTGTGGTTCCCTGAGCGGCCCGGTCCAGCGAAATTTTCACGGCTTCGGCGGTGAATTTTGTGCCGTCATGGAAAGTCACATCATCGCGAAGGGTGAATGTAAATTCCGTACCTTCGGCGTTGACTTCCCAGGCAGTGGCCAGCGCCGGATGCAGATTGAGTTCCGGATCAGCTGCGACCAGCGGATCGAATATTTGCTGGATCAGGAATTGTTCCGGGATATACAAGCCGCCGGCCGGGTCCAAAGAGACCGGTTCAACGGCGAGGCCGATTGTAATGGAACCGCCTTCGCTCTGCGCGAACGCTGCGACGCTGCTGATCAGGACTGCAGCAATAACAAGGATGAAGATAAGATATTTATTTTGTTTCATGGTTTCTCCTTTGAATCATATTCTGAAGTCCTTCGTTCCATTCTCGTTCAGGCATATTTTTGTTAAACAAAAAACGAACGGACTTCTCAGTCGACATAAAATACGAGGAATTCCGTTCGCCAGTCTGCTTTGGTTTCTAAAACAACTTAACCATAGTTAGCGGGTACGGTGATTCCTCGCCGGGTACAGGTACACATCAATTCAAAACGATAATTGTCCATCATGATGAAAATTATAAGAAAATAATGTGTTTCGTCAAGGCAGGTTGTTACAATTGAGGAATAAGAAGTGCGGTGCAAAGCGAAAAACAGGCCATTCTGGGATCCACTAATAGTAAGATATGCTTATTTATCCCAGCAGGAATTCCCACTCTTTCCGGATCAGGCCGTTCTCAAATTCAAAAATGTCTGTGGAGAGCTGTTCATGATTATTGCGCAGAACGGTTGTAATGCAATCGCCTGACTCCCCGGAATAAAGCGCTTCGCAGATAAACGAGTCCTCGTTGCCGGCATAGGCCGCTTTGATTGTACGCAGATAGGCTCTGCGTCCCCGAATGATCCGGGTTTCCCGATTTTGGATCAGCACCCATTCGATGTCCGGATGGAGGAAAGCCGCATAAGCAATCCAGTCCCGTTGATTCTCTGCCTCAAAGAACCGTGTCAGCCTCTCCCGATTCTCCATGGATGCCTTTACTCATTCAGATAGTCCAGCGCGTACCGGACATAAAATTCCGCTGCGATGGTCAATGCTCGCTCGTCGATGTCGAAAGCCGGATGGTGCAGCGGATGCTGCGTTTCGGGGCGATTGGGATCAGCGGAGCCGATTTTCGCATACAGCCCGGGCACATGCTCCAGATAAAACGCAAAATCGTCTCCTGCCAACATTTTCATCGGTTCGGATATGACGTTATCCACGCCGACGATTGTCGCGGCGGTTGTCTGCCCCAGTGCGGCTGCTTCGGACGTATTGATGGTCGGCGGGGTGAATTCTTCAAAAATAACGTACGCTGTGCACCCCCAGGATGCGGCGGTATTTTCCGCGACTTCGCGGATGGCTTGCATGGCGCGGCTGCGGTTCTCTTTGTCATAATAACGGATGGTCCCTTCCAGAATGGCTTCAG
>CALCQT010000249.1 GCA_937894825.1 uncultured Anaerolineaceae bacterium | reverse complement strand
TTTCTGCTCTGTAATCCTGATCTCTGTGGCCACGGCCGCGACCGGTCCTATTGCTTTTGTCGCGTTTTTGGCCGGGCCGATTGCAAAGCGTCTGGTCGGGCATGGAAATGCCTCACCTTTGCCGGCGGCATTGTTTGGCGTCGTGTTGGTGTCAGCATCTGATTTAGTTGGTCAATTCGCATTTGAACAGCGCTTCCCCGTGGGTGTCATAACCGGGTTACTGGGCGCGCCATATCTGATTTATCTGCTTATACGTATGAATCGGAAGGGGGAGTTATAACGACAGAACATTGCTTTATCGCAAAAAATCTTACGTCCGGATACGATAAACAGGTCGTCGTAGATGATGTAAGTTTTGAGATTCCGAATGGAAAAATCAGCATCATTATTGGCGCAAACGCCTGCGGAAAATCCACCCTGCTTAAAACGCTTACCAGGCTGATTAAACCGATCAGTGGCCAGGTCTTGCTGGACGGTGTGCCCATTCGTGAAATTGGCCCAAAGAAACTTGCGCGGACAGTTGCGCTGCTTCCTCAAACCCCTGTTATTCCGGAAGGAATTTCTACCAGCGATTTGGTCAGCCGGGGGCGTTACCCTCATCAAAAATTTTTGCAAAGCCGCTCAAAACAGGACATGGAGGCGGTTGCGGAAGCGATGGAATTGATGAACATAACCGAATTTGCCGATCGCAGCATTTCGGAGCTTTCCGGCGGACAGAGGCAGCGGGTATGGATTGCGATGGCGTTGGCGCAGCAAACCGATATTCTTTTTTTAGATGAGCCGACCACATTTCTCGATATTACTTATCAGGTTGAAATTCTGGAAATGCTCAAAACGTTAAATCAAAGCAAAAAACTGACCATTATGATGGTGCTTCACGAAATCAACCTGTCATCCCGTTATGCGGACTTTTTGTTTGCGATGAAAGATGGGCGATTAATTGCGCAGGGAAAGCCCAAAGAGGTTATTTCCAAGCCGCTTATGCGGGAGGTGTTCGATCTGGACGCAGAAATCATAGCAGACCCGGTTTCGGGCGAACCCTTTGTCATCCCTGTGGGCAGGATTAAATCCTCATGATGTTTTGAGTTACCCGTTCAGCTTTACCTCAACCAGCCCGCTCGCTTCGACGGAACACTCCGTGACGTCACAATCCAATGCGATGATTTTGACACCGCAATCCGCGGCAGAAGAAAGCGCATCCGCAAAGGCCGGATGCGTATTCCTGTTCGGTGTGAAGGCCTTCACCGGCTTCATTTTAATAATGAACACAATATAGGCTTCAAACCCTTCGTTGAGACAAGCGCAAAGCTCATGAATATGCTTGACGCCTCGCTCAGTGGGCGCATCCGGGAACATGGCGACGCCATCCGCTTCAAGCGTCACGCCCTTGACTTCGATATAAGCTTTACGCTCGCTTCGCTCGCCGTCTTCAACATAAAAATCAAAGCGTGAATTGCCATACCTGGCTTCGGGCTTGATGATCGCACCGCTGCTGAACAGATTTCCGCGCCTCACCCATTCCGAAAAGATCTTATTTGGCGCCTGACTATCGACATTGATGATTCGGCTGCCCTTAGAAACAGCAATCAAATCATATTTCGTCTTACGGGTCCCGGCGCCGGCTTCCTGAACAAATACCATTGCCCCAGGGACAAGGAGCTCCTTTAACCGGCCGGTATTTTTTACATGGCAGATCTCAGTGCTGCCGTCAATTTCAACCATGGCGACAAACCGGTTGGATCTGGTAATAAACTTCCCGGTTTTAATATTTTCGTATTTCACCAAGTGATCCTTACTCTACTGACGAATTGTTCTGCGCATACAGATGATCTCACTGTTAATTTTTCACGCTTTGCGCAAACTCCCGGCGTGAAGGCTCGCAGCCATATACCATCTTATACGCTCGATAAAAATTTGAATAATCAGTAAAACCGCTTTTCAAAGCAGCCTCGCCTGCGGCAGCGCCCCGCAGCATTTCATTTTGAGCCAAAGCAAGCCGCTTTAACCGAATATACTGCAAAATGGTCGTACCCGTTGCTTTTTTGAAAACCACATTCATATGATTCTTGCTTAGAAAAAAACGCTCGGAAAGTAAATCCAGGGTGATTTTTTCACCTAAATGCTCATTAATATATACTGCCAATTTTTGGGCCGTCCGATTTCCACAAGGCTCGAATGGTTTTGCCACATCATAAATTGTCAAAAGTTGAGATAATAATGACGTAATCCGTGCCTTTAAAGCAATTGATTTAAGTGGTTCCTGAAGATGAATACAATCCAGAATAGCAGAAAAATAAGGATCAAGATGGTATTTTTCCACAACAGGGAAATGCCATTTTCTACTTTTGAAAATGGACAACAGCAGACTTCTTTCATCCGGAACAAACAATTCCGGGAGAAAATGGATCGAAAAACGATGGTATTTCTGGCATGAATTGATTTTTACGCCATGAAAAGTATTGGGAGGTATTAATAGGATGGAACCAGGTGTGAGCAGATATTCTGAGCTTTCCACTCGATAGTCAATATCACCTTCAATGAAGTAAAAAACCTCATACACGGCATGACAATGCGATATGAAGCCATCACTGGGTGTATCACTTATGTTGTGATAAAAGTATATCTGATCCGTCTGCAAAAAATCTTCCTGATACATGAATCCTTCCCTCATAGCCAGAAAACGGATACGCTGATTATAAACGGTATCGGGATATTTACAATATACCTCGTTCGCAAAACAATCGATATTCTCACGGTTCTAAGTGATAATGAATACATAAAGATTAGATTCCTGAAAAAAACACAGCAAATTGGAGAATTAATAAATGGACCGCGTACGGATTGGGATTATTGGAATTGGCAACATGGGAACAAACCATGCAAAAAGCATTATTGAGGGGAAAATACCTGAGTTGGAGTTGGTCGCCGTGAGTGACAGCCGCGTCGACCGGAGAGAATGGGCCAAAGAACACCTTGGCGATATTGCTGTTTTCAGTGATGCAAATAAACTTATGCAAAGCGGACAATGCGATGCCGTTTTGATTGCGACAGCCCATTATCAACATCCAGTCTTGACGATACAGGCGCTAAAATCAGGGCTCCACGTGCTGTGTGAAAAACCCGCCGGCGTATACACAAAACAGGTCCGTGAAATGAACCGGATCGCAGAGGAAAGCAGTCGGGTCTTTGCGCTCATGTTTAACCAGCGCACGAATCCTCTTTATCGCAAGATGCATGAAATCGTAACCAGCGGGGACATGGGTGCGATCAAACGCGTCAGCTGGATCATCACTGACTGGTATCGGCCACAAATTTACTACGCCTCCGGCGACTGGCGTGCAACATGGGCCGGCGAAGGGGGAGGCGTTTTGCTTAACCAATGTCCGCATCAACTAGATTTACTGCAATGGATCTGCGGAATGCCGAATCGCGTACAAGCCTTTTGCCACAGCGGGAAATGGCATGACATTGAAGTAGAAGATGATGTGACCGCATACTTTGAATATCAGAATGGCGCCACAGGCACTTTTGTCACATCCACCGGAGATACTCCCGGGACAAACCGGTTCGAGATCACACTGGAATGGGGAAAGTTAGTTTGCGAGAACAATCAGTTGACGATGCACCGGCTGGATATAAATGAACGCGTATTCTGCAAAACTGCGAAAGGCGGCTTTGATGCCCCCGGTTGTAAGGTGACTCAGGTAGAGACCGATGGCATTAATGAGCAGCATGTCGGTGTTATGAAAGCCTTTGCCGCGAGAATACTGAATGGCACACCGCTTGTAGCAGACGGTGTGGAGGGGATCCTTGGTTTGACCATTTCAAATGCCATGTATTTATCCAGTTGGTTAGCACAATCTGTTGCAATCCCATTTGATGAAGATCTTTTCCTCGCGGAACTTGATAAGCGCAGAGCCGCCTCTCAATTAAAAACGGAAAGCAATATCGTATTTGATACAGAAGGAAGTTATTAAGCAGATACCGGCGCCTCCGCGACGAACAGTAGAAATGAAAAAAGAAATCTATAAATCAATGGTATTCTATGGAGGAGCTACATCATGAACAAATCAGACGGAATGAATTATGCGCCGAAGGGAAAGCCTGCTCAGGTTGTCGAAACCGGTGAATTCCATATCGCAGCCACAGCCCTTGATCACGGACACATTTATGGCATGTGCAATGGGTTGGTTGAGGCAGGCGCCACACTGAAATGGGTTTATGACCCTGATCCCAATAAGGTTGAATCTTTCAGGAAGCAATTCCCACAGGCTCAGATCGCGGAGAATCTTGATGCAATTCTGACGGATCCGGCCATTCAACTGGTCGCCGCGGCGGCAGTACCCAGTGAACGCTGCGCACTGGGAATTCGTGTGATGGAAGCAGGGAAAGATTACTTCACCGATAAGGCGCCGTTTACAACACTGGAACAATTGGAAAAAGCAAAACTGACGGTCCGCGAAACAAACCAAAAGTACATGGTATATTACAGCGAGCGGCTGCATGTGGAATGCGCCGTATACGCCGGGCAGCTGATTAAAGAAGGAGCGATCGGACGGGTCTTACAGGTATTAGGGCTCGGGCCGCACAGGCTCAACGCGAAAACCAGAAGCGATTGGTTTTTTCAGAAGGATAAATATGGCGGCATCCTGTGCGACATAGGCAGCCACCAAATCGAACAATTTCTGTACTATGCCGATGTTGAAGATGCGGAAATCGTCGCAAGTCAGGTAGCCAATTACAGCCACCCCCAATATCCCGAACTCGAAGATTTTGGTGATGCCATGCTGGTCGGAAATAATGGCGCCACACAGTATTTTCGGGTAGACTGGTATACACCGGACGGACTGTCAACCTGGGGCGATGGCCGCACCATGATCCTCGGAACGGGAGGCACCATTGAGCTGCGAAAATATGTAAACGTCGCCGCGGACAAGGCCGGTGATCACCTCTTTTTGGTGAACAATGACGGAGAGCAGCATTTTGAACTGTCCGGGAAAGTCGGATTCCCCTTCTTCGGTCAATTGATCTTGGATTGTATCCATCGGACCGAAAATGCGATGACGCAAAAACATGCATTCAAAGCAGCCGAGCTATGTCTGAAAGCACAGCAAAGCGCCAGAATAATTTATCCATGAAAACGCTCTTTATTACTGCCCGTAAACCATAAGCTGCTACTGCATAATAGAGATATGGCTGAGAATGAGCAAGGTGCGGCATGGCTTATCGAATTATTATTATTGATGACGAAAAAGAAATCAGTACCGGATTTGCCCAGTTTTTCCCCTGGGCAAATTTGGGTTTTTCGGTTGCGGGGCAATTCACTGATGCCGGGGCGGCGCTTGAATACCTCCGCCGGAATCCGGTTGACGTAGTTATCAGTGATGTGATTATGCCGGGCATGACCGGGATAGACCTGGCCAGAGAACTGTCAACGATGACGCTGACCCCACAGCCGCTGATCATCCTGTTCAGCGCTCACAATGAATTTGAATACGCCAGACAAGCGCTAAAGTACAAATGCACCGACTATATACTGAAATCGACGGACTATGACGAGCTTTTACAAATATTTCAACGCATAAAGGAACAACTCGACGCAGATAGTTTTGTTCCTGAAACAGACAAAGACGCTGAGACAGACAGAATCATCAATGAGATAAAGGAATATATCCGGGAAAACCCTTCCAGCGCCAATTTGGAAGCCGCCGCCGCAAGGGTATATATGAGCCCATCCTATGTAAGTCGATACTTCAAGCAGAAAACAAAGAGCAATTTTTCGGATTATGCCGCTGTCTGCAAAATGGAATTAGCGGCCAAACTCCTGTCCGGATTGCAATATAAAATCTACGACGTCAGCTCAATGCTGGGGTATGCAAACCCGGTCAACTTTACCCGCTCATTCAAAAAACATTATGGAATTTCTCCCCGTGAATTCCGCCTTAAAACATTGGGACGGGCCGATCCTGACGACACTGAGACCTCGCAATGAAGCAGCGTTTTTTCCTGAGAAATTTCCTTCTCGTAACGCTGCCGGTGATCCTGGTAGTTGTTCTGTTGGGCTGGATGGCTGTCTACGTAATTAATTCCAGCACGCGAAAATCGATTGCCGAACTCAACCGCCAGACTGTTTCCCGCATCCGGGAGAGCACGGAGCTGATGTTCAGCGAGGCCGACGCCCAAAGCCTTAACTACAGCATCACACCGCATGTGATGCTGCGCCTTGAGGCTCTTCTGAAAAACGGATATACGGAAAAAGAGTATATGGATGTGTCCTATATGATTAAATCATTTGTGGATTCAAACGTAAATTCGAAATCCTATATGCATTCCCTCTATATCTACCTGAACAATGTCAACGACAATTTTTTTGCTTCTTTTGTCGGGCTCGCCAATAAGTCCAATTTTCGAGACACGGAATGGCTGGAGCATGCCCGTACCCAACCGCTTGAACTGAAGCAATGGTTGGAGCTCAGAAGGATCGGTTCCTATGCATTAACCGTCTATTTGACTGACGTCCTCAGCGTTTTTAAACGCATTTACACGTCGGACAAGAGGAATCCCGTCGGAGTATTGGTTCTGAACATCCGGCTGGATTATCTGAATTCGTTTTATTCAGAGTATCTATCCTATCCCGGCCAAACGATTTTACTTATCAATGATTCCGGTGAAATCCTCAGCGGGACAGGATTGTCCAAAGATTTTTCGGCGCATAACTTTATTGGGATTGAGGATTTAGAAAATGACTTTTTCGTCGCGAGAGAAGACAATACGGCCTATGGGGTCACGTATTTATCGCTGGTCCCGCACACCGCTTCATATCAGCAGTCAAGCGATATCTTTCGTTTGGTAATCATAGCAATCATTGCGGCGCTTTTTTTAGGCGGGGGAATCGCGTTCATCGTTACCCGACGAAATACCCGAGACATCAATGCGATACTGCAGCTTGTTGACGCGGCGGAGGCGGGCAAACCCCTGCCGGACATAAAGCCATCCTCCGATGTATATGGGTATATCACGCAAAGTATCGTCAAGGGTTCTCTGGAAAAATCCGCCTTGAATATGCAATTGGTCGAGAAAAAATATCGCCTGGAAGCAATGTATTTTTCATTTCTGCAATCGCAGCTCAACCCCCATTTCCTGTTCAACACCTTGAAAAACATCTTCTGGAAGACAGTGAAATTGACCGGAGAACAGAACGGCGCCAGTCAAATGATTGACCTGCTGACGGGCGTGCTGCACTATGCACTGGTTAATTCGGACCGGTTCGTGACGCTGCAAGAAGAAATAGATAATACGGAGAAGTATCTGAAAATTCAGCAAATGCGCTTCGACAACTCCTTCCATGTCTTTTGGGACATCGACATTGATACGGAGGCAGTGAAGTGCATCAAATTTTTGCTCCAGCCGCTGGTGGAGAACAGCATAACCCATGGCTTGCAGAACATGCATTCGGGGGAAATACAAATCGAAATTGCAGAAATGAAAGGGATGGCATGTTTTTCTGTGATAGACAACGGCACCGGGTTTTCAGAAACACGTCTGGCCGAAATACAGGCCAGGATGCTGCAGGAAGATTCTCCTGTGATGAGTATTGGTTTATTCAACCTGAATAAGCGTTTAGTGCTAACCTACGGCGATTCGTCGGCACTGAAAATCATCAGCAGGCCAAACCATAAAACATGTATCAGTTTTTCAATACCATTTGAGAACAAAGGATCCTCGGAGGAAATAACGAATGAAAGAATTTTTTAAACAGCGTGCAACGGTACTTTTTTACGGAGACAGCATCACGGATGCCACAAGAGACCGGGAAAATCCCAATGATTTAGGCAGGGGATACGCGGAAAAAGCAGCAAAAATTTATACGGCGTTATATCCTGACAGCAATATCCGTTTCATCAACAAAGGCGTCGGGGGTAACCGATTGTGTGATTTATTGGAGCGATATGGGGCGGACGTTCGGCCCGTTCAGCCGGACTTCGTATCGCTTTTGATCGGCATCAATGACACCTGGCGCAGATTCGACAGGGGGTTGATTGTGACCGAAGCCGAGTTCGAAACCCAATACCGTGATTTACTCAGCCGCATCCGCTCAGACTTTCCGAATGCCGCAATCCTGATAATGGCGCCTTTTCTTTTTTCTACAGATCCCGCAAAAAAGTCCTACTGGGATGATCTTGCCCCGAAAGTTGAAATTGTACAAAAACTGGCGCTGGAGATGAATACTATTTTCATCCCGACCGGAAACCTGTTCGAAAATGTCATGCATAGCGGATATACAGCGGAAAAATTGTCAGAGGATGGCGTCCATCCCACAAATATTGGACATGCCCACCTGGCGATATGGTGGCTTCAAGCGATTGGCTCTATCTGAATCATTTACTAATTTTTTTCCAAAAGCTGCTTTATCTGATTTTCGTTTTTTGCATTTCTTTTTCATGCAGAACAAATAATGATGCGGATGTCAAAAGTAGAAAATCCCAATTTCGGAAATGTTGTAATTTTTGTGCGCAATGCGCACAAAAATTACAACAGGTGTGTCATCTCGACTCTCGAAAACGGCGTTCTCCAGCCGTTTTCGAGGTGGAGAGACCCTCAAAATTCAGTAGGGGTCTGATATCGTCCAGAGGAAGGTTACCTGAAAAAATCCACTTTTTTTACTAAGAATTTTGACCTGGAGAATTTCAGACCCGTACTGATCTTTGAGGATCTCTCCGCCTCGATGATGTCCTTGAATACCAACAGGTCACCCAAGGTGCCCTTTATGGTACCAAGGACATCATCGAGGGTCGAGATGACACATTTATTTGATATTCTTTCAAACTGTCCTTTTGACACCCTTATCAAATAATGATTGTGATTGACATAAAATGATTGGATTGCGATAAATACAGACATACAAAGATAAGAAACAGCAACGAAGCTACCTATCAATATTGCACATTAGACTCTAAAATGATTTACACAAACAGGATACGCGTCAAATCCTAATTCATTATAAGGAGAAAGTATGAAAAAAAGAATCTTTAGTGTAGTATTCGTTACATTGCTTCTGGTAACTGTCCTGTCCGGCTTTTCAGGCGTATCGCAATCGGACACCCAAACATTTTCACCCGCCGACGCGGGGAATGTAACGCTCCGGTTCGCCTGGTGGGGTTCGGACGCCCGTCACGAAGCGACGCTGGCCGCCATAGATTTGTACACCGAACTGTACCCGAACATCACCATTGAAGGTGAATATCAGGGATACGACGGTTACCAGCAGAAACTGATGACCCAGCTCGCGGGCGGCACGGAGCCGGACCTGATGCAGTTGGATTATTACTGGAATCCGGAATGGGAAGGGCAGGAAGATTTATTTGTGAACATGGCGGAAACCCCGCTGGTAGATCTCTCCCTGTTCAATCAATCGTCAATTGACAACTTTATGACCGTAAACGGCAAAGTGATCGGTCTGCCTATGAACAGCAGCGGATTCGGTACCATGATCAACAAGGTGTTCTTCGACAAGCATGGCTTATCGGTGGACACGGTTTGGACATGGGAAGACATGATCGAAGCGGGCGGAAAAATCAACGCGGAAAACCCGAATGACTATCTCTTCGCAATCGAATCCGGCACGACTACCGGTGGAATTAGCCCCTTCATTCTCAATGCGTACGTATATTCAAAATATGGCCATTATTGGGCAGACGACAACGGAAAAATCGTTGCCACCAAAGAAGAACTGACCGTTGCCTTTGACGTTTTGCAGAAACTCTTCACCAGCGGTGCAGCGCAGCCTTTGGGCGAAGCCAGCCTCTTCACAGGCCAGATGGAACAAAACCCGAAATGGATCAACGGCGAGATTGGTTTTACCGTTGACTGGACCGCAACCGTTGGGAAATATAAAGCTTCCCTCCCCGAAGGTCAATTTGCCGTCGGTCAGCCGCCTTTTGGGAAAGACGGTGACAATGAGGAAATCCGGCTCGTCGCCGGCATGGGCCTGGGCGTCAGTGCCCGTTCGAAAAACCTTGAGGTCGCCACGCATTTTGCCAATTGGCTCTTAAGCGATCCGGACGCAGCCCTGCTCCTGGGAACCCAGCGTTCAGTGCCGAACAACAGTCAGGCATTCAAGGCATTGGAAGACGCCGGCACCATTGATCCGGAAATCTCTCAAATGCTCGCCTGGGCTGAAGCGGCCCCCGCTGCCCCGGTGCCGTTGATTGAGTTCAACAGTGAAGTCAGCGATATCGCCAAAGATATCTGTGAACAGGTGGTTTATGGCAATCTGACCCCTGAACAGGCAGCCGATAAGTTCCTCACGGATGTGCAGGCAAAAATAGATGAGGTAAACTGACACGTAAGTGAAACACCTGAACCCGGCCAGGGTGATACCCTGGCCGGGTTCATTTTCTATAACGCTCATGCGAGGTTTATTGCAAATGAAAGAAATCAAATACACAAAACGAGGCAATATGGGGTATTTGTATATCCTGCCCTGGATACTGGGATTCTTGATATTCCAGTTGTATCCCTTGGGAGCCTCGTTATATTATTCCTTTACCGACTACAACATCACCGGCTCGCCAATTTTTGTAGGGCTGAAAAACTATATAACCATTTTTACCAAAGACACGCTGTTCTATGTATCGT
>CALCQT010000248.1 GCA_937894825.1 uncultured Anaerolineaceae bacterium | reverse complement strand
CCCTGCGCAATCACGATATCGTACAGTTTCAGTTCCGGATCAATCGCACCCGCGGAGCCGACACGGATGATACTTTCAACACCAAAAAAATTGAAAAGTTCGTAGGAATAGATCCCGATGGAGGACAATCCCATGCCGCTGCCCATCACCGAAACACGCTTCCCATTATAAAAACCGGTGTATCCGTGAATGCCTCGAACATTATTGACCAACTCCGCATCGGTCAGATAGTCCTCAGCGATTTTCTTCGCGCGGAGCGGATCTCCGGGCATCAAAACTGTTTTGGCAAAATCTTCAGGATTGCAGCTGATATGAGGGGTAATATTTGCTGGTTTCATTGAAACCCTCCATTGTTTTTCTAAGATATTATAACGCCGGCATTCATCATAAATAGAGTCAAACCCTCGTCATCCAAGCATTCGATATGAATACTGAACGGCTGCGCATCACGGTATAATACCTCTGATCACAGCTCAGGATTCAAAAGGAGCTTTGTGATTTAATTGCCGTCAGATTCGGTTCAATTTGAGAGTAGGTATATGAAATTATTCAAGCAAATTCTAATTCTGTTCTCACTCTGCGTGATCAGTGAAATCGTATCCAAACTCTTGCCCTTTCGGTTCCCGTCAAACGTGATCGGCATGATTCTGTTGTTGCTTCTGTTATTGTTCAAAATCATAAAAACAGATTTCATCCAAAACACAGCCGAATTCCTGCTGCAAAATATGGCTTTCTTCTTCATCCCATCGACAGTGTCCATTATGAACGAGTTAGATTATTTAAAGGATAAAATCCTGATTTTGGTTTTTATTGCCGTCTTTTCGCTCATAGTAACATTTGTTGTCGCCGCATTCGCTGTCAAACTCACAACAAAGATCTTCACAGGAAAGACAAGTCAAACCCATGAGTGAGATTTTCTCCAACCCTATTTTCGGAATAGCCATCAGCCTTTTTTTCTATGTAATCAGCTCGGCGCTTCATAACAGATTCAAATCAATTCTCCTCAACCCGATGCTGGTCACAGTGATCATGGTAGTTTTGACACTCAAAATTTTTGACATCCCATTTGAAGCATACCAAAAAGGCGGCGCTTTTATCACTATGTTTCTGGCGCCGGCTACAGCTGCATTGGCATATTCAATTTATCAGCAAATAAAAATCCTTAAAACGTATGCCATTCCTATCCTGATTGGATGCACGGCTGGCTCACTCGCATCGATTGCCAGCATTTACGCCTGTGCCAAATTCTTCGGACTTGATGACGCATTAACCGCTTCCATGCTGCCCAAGTCAGTAACCCTGGCGATCTCGCTTGAACTCAGTAAAGAGATGGGCGGCCTTCCGCCTGTCACAACACTGATGGTATCCGTGACAGGCTTGCTCGGAGGGTTGCTGGCGCCCACGCTGGTACGGATTTTCCACGTTTCGGACCCGGTCGCAGCCGGAATCGCCATCGGCAGCAGCAGTCATGGCGTTGGAACAGCCCGCGCGCTCGAAATGGGAAAAATCGAAGGCGCCACCAGCGGCATTGCGATGGGTGTGTGCGGTCTGGTAACCACAATTGCCGTCATGCTCTTAATGATCTGATTGTATGCGGCCCTTGTTAAGGGCCGCCCGGCGTGAGCTGTTCCACGAACAGAATTCTGAAACAAACCGGTGTCAATCGAAGAGGTAAATTTCAGTTTCCTCAAAAACGCATTTTGTTCCATACGATTTATTCGTTCCGGAAACGACAACATACGCCAGATATCCGGGATTCGTGAGCGCAACGTTCTGCGCCGTCTTCACGACTTTGTCATCCACCATAACGCTGACAGAATTCTCGCTCGCAACAATCGTTAAATAGGCGCTGCCCGCTGTACTGTGCGTATCATAGTTCTGTTTCCCGTAGGACAAAAACTGGCCATTGCGATAACCGTTGATATAGACGGTGCCATCCAGCGCGACATTTGCTTTCAGGTGATTATTTCCGTCCAGGTAACTTTCGTCAACAAAATATGATCCGCGGAGAAGCGGTTCCCTATACCCAGCTATCGTTGAATTGCTCTGATGGGCTAATCTTAACAGAGATTACTTTATCAATCAACCGATCGAAGAAGATATTCCAGGCAAGGAGGG
>CALCQT010000247.1 GCA_937894825.1 uncultured Anaerolineaceae bacterium | reverse complement strand
GGGACGCTTTATCCGTTACTTTGTGCGCGTCCATGAGCAGATATTGATTCTTGACGATTCAAATCCGGGTGAAGCCGGTGCGATCGAAGGCCCCGTGCGGGTGACCATTGACTGGGACAAAGTCCATATCCTGAGGAAAAAGAATTGAGAATGATTTAATGCTGCAACTGGACTTTATCAATGTAGGGTATGGCGATTCGATTTTAGTACAATCATTTTCACAAGAGCGAACTTTTCGCATGCTGGTGGATTGCGGCGATGGGAGACCTGTTGTAAATTTGCCGGGACAGAGGAAGATTTCAACACTCGAATTTCTGCAAAAACGGGATATTCGTGAGCTGGACCTTTTGATCC
Source organism: uncultured Anaerolineaceae bacterium (assembly GCA_937894825.1). Lineage (GTDB taxonomy): Bacteria > Chloroflexota > Anaerolineae > Anaerolineales > Anaerolineaceae > Flexilinea. The sequence goes on along the minus strand of CALCQT010000247.1, from coordinate 1,997 downwards.
TGACGCATATGCATAAGGATCATATCGGCGGATTTGCGGCCGTGGCGGATACCGTAGCTATTTGTGAGGTCTGGACCGGTTATCTCCCGGAAGAATCATTGTTTCGGATTTATTTGTCCGAAGCCGGGAAACTACCGAAGGAGAATGAACGGATCCTGAAGCCGATGTATCGTGTTTTTCAGACGCTGAACCAGTTGCGGGAAAAAGGTGTGCCGGTCCGTCTGATGCGCGGAGAGAACCGGTTTTCATTTTCGGACTTGGGGTTTGAATTGATCGTTACAAGTGCCGGTGAAACACTTTTTCAGACGCAGAATCAGGCCTTTGAGGCCATTTCGAATGGCATCGGCAGCGATTCTTTGCCATTCAATATTCATTCTGTGATGAATGATTCCAGTCTGCGGATCCGATTGTGCTATGGGATGCAGAGCGTGGAATTGCCGGGAGATTTTTGCGCAGCCGCCTGGCTGGAGAGCGCTATTCGGCCTTGTACGCTGCTGAAACTGCCGCATCACGGGCATGCGGATTCGATGACCGAAGCGCTTTTCAGCCAGCTCTCCCCGGCCGTGACGGTTATCTCGGTATCAGATGACCGCGTGGACGACTGCCCGGCGAAGGCAGTTGTCGATCTGATCCGGCGAAACGGGAGTGAGCTGTTGTTTACCGGTCATGCGCCGGAGGATTTTTCGGAGACTGACGGGCATGAGAGCGTTCGGGTCATGCTGAATCAAGATTCGATTTATTGGGAAGTATGAATAAGTAAAATACTGCTCTAAAACTGGGGCAGTATTTTACTTTAATTGGCCGATTGCTTAGTCTTTGTTTTGTGTTTCGATCTTTTTCATCCGGCTGCCTACGAATTTCCCTAAAGCGACGGGAAACAGATAGGTCATTTTCATCTGCAGTGATTGCGCCAATGAGTGACAGATAACGAAACTGTCTTTGTCAATGTTTTTGGCAAGCCCCTGCCCCACAACTTGCGGGTCGACCTTAAATTCTTCCGGAACGGGCAATGGTTTTGACGAGTGCGTGCGTGTTAACGGCGGGTGCAGGAGGTGAAACGATATACCTGTATTTTGATATTCAAGGTTCAAACATTTGGCCAATGCTTCGATCGCACCTTTGCTTGACGCGTATGGGCTGATATTTTGAAACCCTGTAATCCCGACGCCGGAGCTGGTAAACAGTATTTTCCCTTTATTCTGGCTTTTCATTATGGGTAATACCGCTTTGGTCAGGTGGATAGCGCCATAATAATTTACAGCAAAAACTTCCTGATAAACGCTTTCATCCGTTTCTTCCAGACTGCCAAAAGTACATTTGCAGGCGTTGTGGATTGCGAAATCGATTCTTCCCCATTTGGAGGATATTTCCGATACGCATTTTTTAACGGTTTCACTGTCCCTGACATCGCAAAGAAAAGGCAGCAAATGATCAGGATTGTCTGTCGCGAGCTGCGTCAGGTTACTGATATGGACATCCAAGACAGCAACACGGCAACCGTCCCGGATAAACTGCCTGACCATTTCGTATCCGATGCCTTCATTCCCACCGGTGATGATAATATTTTTCACGGCGCTTTGTTCCATTTTGGCCTTCGATTTCGTTATTCTACTTCGTCTTCCTCATCAAATTCGTTGTCTTCATCATCCATGCTGATGATCAGCGCTTCGGCTTCCGGGACACGGTCTTCCGGCACAGCAATGGCAATCTGGCCTAAAATGCCAACGGACAGCCCGATGGTCGTCCCGAGGCTTTCCCGCATCTTTCGGCAGGGGATGTCATTCTCATTAAACATGGCTAGCATGAGTTCAGCCTCAACCTCATCCTCAGCCCAATAAACCGTCACAAATTTGTCCGACATTTTATTTTGCCTTTCTCCGGATCTGTGCGATCCGGTTTCTGAATTGTTCCGCTTTGGCCAGGCCGGACCATCTGCCGGTAGCCTCGTTTTCTTCAAGCAGCAGGATGCCTTTCTCCAGCAGCGCGATGGCCTGCTC
>CALCQT010000246.1 GCA_937894825.1 uncultured Anaerolineaceae bacterium | reverse complement strand
CGTAAAGCACGCGGATGGCCTGTGCCGCGGTTTCGCCGTACAGGGTGGCATAAGGTTTCCGGATGTACTCAGCAATCACTTTGTTCGCTTCCGGACCGGTTGCGGCCAGCCCGGTACCGATGGCCCAGACCGGTTCATAAGCGATAATGATTTTTTCAGCGTCCGCGGCGCTAATGCCGCTCAGTCCGGCATTGACCTGACGGGTGACAACTTCCTCGGTTTTCCCGCCCTGGTTTTCTTCCAGCGTTTCGCCGACGCAGACAATCGGGATCAGTCCGGCCGTCAGCGCTGCCTGCACTTTCTTATTAACGGATTCATCCGTTTCGCCGAAGTAGGTACGGCGTTCGCTGTGCCCAATGATGACGTATTCCCCCAGTTCGGCGACCATGTCGGGAGCGACCTCACCGGTGAAAGCTCCTTTGGCTTCCCAGAAAAGGTTCTGGGCGCCGCAGCCGATGCCGCTGTCTTTCAGCAGCGTGGACACGCTGTATAACGCGGTGAACGGCGGACAAACGACGCGGTCGACAGCGGTTTGCGCTTTCAATTCCGGTAATAATTCATTAACTAATGTCACAGCATCAGCAACGGTTTTGTTCATTTTCCAATTGCCGGCTACCAAAGGTTTTCTCATCTTTATTACTCCTGTAAATAGTTGGTGTTTCCCAGAAAATTCTACCAGAAAACCGGGCTGGAACTGTTTTATCGTTCAGGAATGATGAGGCGTCCCCAATACCATTTCTGCAAAATTCCGGCCCGGATATTATCAATCACTGTTTGCAGCGTCTTTCGGTATAATGAGGAATATGCGTATTCAGGATAGATCAATATTCAATTGATTGACCATAGAGAGAAATATTTTGGAATAAAAAGAGAGGTGTTTGATGCCGCAGTTGGAAGTCTTTTTCGACTATATTTGTCCTTACTGTTATCTTGGTCTTCATGATCTTAAGGAATTGCTGCCAAATTATCCTGCGCTTTCAATTGCCTGGCGCCCTTGCGAAGCCCATCCCCGCCCTGAACCGCGCTTTACCTGGGGAGATGCTTTGGAATGGGAGGGAGACTTGTTGTTCCGGATCCATCAGGCTGGAATTCCGATTAATCAGCCTCATTCTCCCAGCAGGTATAGTGATAAAGCGATCCAGGGGCTGTTGAGCCTGGAAGACCAGGGCGGGAACATTCAGCGTTACAACGAAGCGGTCTATGCTGCCGTCTTTGTTCATGGCAAGAATATCGAGGACCTGGATGTCCTGAGCGAATGCGCGTTGACGGCAGGCGCTGATCCTGCTGTCTTCCGTCAGGTCTTGCTTTCCGAAACCTATAAGGAGCAACAACTGGAACTGAATCGTTATGCCTGGGAAGGAAATGCTTCGGTTGGGGGATTTCCGTTTGAACGCGGCGCCAGGCATAGGTGTTTTGCGAACCACGTTGGCTGAATTTTTGAAAAAACAAGCTTCGGAATAAAATTACGGGCGTCATAACATTTCAAGACGCTTTCCGTCATTTTGAAACTTTCTCTTTTCCTGACCTGTTCAGCGCTCCGAGGGGCACCTGCGGCTTCACATGAGTGTCCGCCTTTTCCTATCACCAACAGACGTAAAACCACGCTGCGTATCTGCACAGAAGCCGGATTTAACATTGACAAAATCATGCCGTTTTGATATTATTTTGTGTTAGATGTGACTAACTAAAATTACAGTGGTTTTTGGAAGGGGTGGATGGAGAAACAGAAAGGGAATCGAACTGTGCGGTATATTCGCCAAAGAAAAGACGGCGTTTCAATTCTCGATCATATGCTTGCCATGCACTCGGCTCCGACCTTGATGGGACATAAAACGGCCAATTTGTTCAATTATAAAATCGCGCTGGATGCTGAGATGCGGATTTTGATTGCAGGGTTTCTGCAAAAATCCCGTCTGAAAGGGATTTATATCCGAACGATGTGCCGGTGCGAGAACTGTGTGGGTGTTCTGGTATATAACCGCTCCATGCTGGCGGAATATTTGAGCCGGCGCAGTCATGCGGCGCTTCTGGATTGGTTCGGATATGGCCGGGATTTGGAAGTCGAGGGAAAACTGGATATTCTGCGTGAACGGTTTGAAAGCGGTTCAGGGTTTCCTCATGAGATCGGTCTTTTTCTTGGCTATCCGCCGGCGGATGTGATGGGATTTGTCCGGCATGGCGCTAAAAAAGCGAAATTCTGCGGCTATTGGCAGGTCTATGGCGATGAAAAAGCGTCTCGGAAACAGTTCGGTCATTATAATAGTTGCAGACAATATCTGTGCAGTCAGGTCCAAAAAGGCTTCACAATTGCACAGGCATTAAATATTTAGACAGAGGGGGTAGTTTATGAGTAAAATAGCAGTGATTTATTGGAGCGGTACTGGAAACACCCAGTCGTTGGCCGAAGCGGTTTCCGAAGGCGCAAAGGCAGAGCTCTTTTCCGTTTCTGATTTTTCGGGAAGTATTGATGATTATGACAAGGTGGCTTTCGGCTGCCCTTCGATGGGGTCTGAAGAGTTGGAAGACGGTGAATTTGAACCGTTTTTCTCCGGAATTGAAGGAAGCCTGAAAGATAAGAAGATTGCACTGTTTGGTTCTTATGGTTGGGGCGACGGCGAATGGATGCGGAACTGGGAAGAACGTGTAAAAGAGGATGGCGCGGTCCTGGTCGGTGACAAAGG
>CALCQT010000245.1 GCA_937894825.1 uncultured Anaerolineaceae bacterium | reverse complement strand
TTCATCTTTCACAGGTACTGCGGCCGCGGCTCACCACACTCCATCAGGATACGGAAATCTTAGGGCGGGAGGCAGCCTCCCATCTGGTCGACGCGATCGAGAATCCGAAGTCATATATTCCACAGCAGGTCATCGTACCCGGCACTGTCATCGAAGGAGATACGGTGAGGCAGATCTGACCGGGATTCGACCTGCAAATAACATGGCAACACGCATATATTTTCTATATATGCTCATTTTTTAGGAGGATTTCTATGAAAAAAGCATCCCTTATTGTATTGGCAGCGCTTTTGCTGATCACTTCCGCCGTATTCGCTCAGGACGCGACTGACGGCGGCAAGGTTCTCAACATCGCTGCATGGAACGAAGAATTCCAGTCCCGTTTCAATGATTATTTCGCCGCGGACGGTCTCGTTCCTGAGGACGTTACGGTCAATTGGCTGATCACACCGAACCAGGATAATGCCTACCAGAACAAACTGGACGAAGCGTTGCTGGCGCAGGAATCCGCCGCACCGGACGACAGAATCGACATCTTCCTGGTCGAAGCTGATTATGCCCTGAAATATGTCGATACACCGTTTGCGTTGGATGTGGCGGCAATCGGCTTGACCGAAGAAGACCTGGCCGATCAGTATCAGTACACCCGGGACATTGTCACCGATTCGAACGGCATCCAGCGTGGAACTACCTGGCAGGCCACACCGGGCTTGTTCGTCTACCGCCGCTCCATCGCAAAAGACGTTCTTGGAACCGACGATCCGGAAGAAATTCAGGCGCTGCTTTCCGATTGGGACAAATTCGACGAAGTAGCAGCGAAAATGGCCGACAAGGGTTACAAAATGCTCTCCGGTTATGATGACGCCTATCGCGTCTTCGCGAACAACGTTTCCGCTCCGTGGGTAGACGAATCCGGCAAAATTACCGTCGATCCGAACCTGCTGCGCTGGGTTGAGCAAACCAAGGAATATACCGATAAAGGCTACAACAACAAGACCAGCCTTTGGGCCAGTGAATGGGCCGCCGATCAGGGTCCGGAAGGCAAAGTCTTCGGTTTCTTCTACTCCACCTGGGGCATCAACTTCACCCTGCTCGGCAACTCCTTAGCCACACCGGTAGCCGAAGGCGGAAAAGAAGAAGTCGGCAACGGTATCTATGGCGATTGGGCTGTCGTTTTAGGTCCTGAGAGCTGGTACTGGGGCGGTACCTGGATCGTCGGCGCTGCCGGTACGGATAATGTTTCTCTGGTCAAAGATATCATGAAGAAACTGACCGCCGACGCCGCGACCATGAAACAGATCACCATCGACACCCAGGACTATACCAACACCGTTTCCGGCATGAACGAACTTGCCAACAGCGATTTCCAATCCGCTTTCCTCGGCGGGCAGAATCACATCGCCTTGTTTGCGGAAGCCGCTCCGAAAATCGATATGAGCAATGTCGGTCCCTATGACCAGGGCTTGACCGAAGAATTCCAGTCCGCCTTCAAAGATTACTTTGACGGCAACGTTGCCTCCGTCGACGAAGCGCTACAAAACTTCTACACTGCGATCAGCGAAAAATATCCGAATCTGACCCACTAATCGCGACCAGTATGCACGAAGATGGGGCAATTGCCCCATCTTCTGAACTTCTCCGTGTTTGATTGTAAGCTGCGGCGTCCCAATCCGCGGCAGGTTGAAATCAGACAAAGTTATTCAAAAAGAACGATTAACACTTCATTTTCGAAATGGGGATATATCTTTATCGCTCCATTTTTTATTGTATATGCAATTTTCTC
>CALCQT010000244.1 GCA_937894825.1 uncultured Anaerolineaceae bacterium | reverse complement strand
GGCCACGATAGGCCGCATCTCCGACGACACGATCCTCTACTTGATGAGCCGCGGACAGCACAATCATCTTTTTTAAACCGCGCGCCATGCGCCTGATAACCGACCGGGATTCAATTCAAATTGATAACTGTACGAATTTAATTCAAGGTAATTTTGTGGTTTTGCTCAAAGAAAAACTCAGCAGCCAGGTTCCTTGGGACGCGATTGATTCATGCAGATTAAAAACAAAACCGGTTTTTGAGAATGAACGTTTTATCGTTTATGAAATCAACAAATAGGTAGAAAATCAATTATCCCTATGCCTGATCCCAATTAATGGTTCCCGGCCTAAAGTGCCGCCGCTGCTTTATAATACTTGCATGAATAAAATCGCCTTCCGCATCTTCATTCTGTTCGCATTGCTGCTCCTCACAAGCGGCTGCTCCGTTTTCAGGGATATGATCCAGTTCTCAACCGAAACGCCGACAGCGACCATGACACCGGAAGCGACACTGACGCCTACGGCAACGCTGACGCCCACGCCGCCGCCTTCCGCCGCGATTGTGAACGGGATCTACGTCTGGAAAGAGGATCTGGAGACGACACTGGAGAACCTGCGCGAAGCTTACGCCGAAACCGGCAATAGCGCCGTTTCTGAGGCTGATTTGAAGGAAGAAGCGCTGAACAACCTGATCGACGAAACGCTTTTTCTCGCTGCCGCCCGTTCCGCCGGGATCACGGTCTCTGCCGAGGAAATCAACACCAGAATTCAGGAACTGGCCGCTCAGGTTGGCGGAGAAGAAGCTGTTCAGAACTGGCAGCGTCAGCACCATTATACGGAGGAAGGGCTGCGTAGAGCGCTGGAGCGGGAAATCGCGGCTGCCCGCATGCGGGAAAAGATTTTTGCCGAACAACTGAGCTCGATTGAGCTGGTCCATGCCTACCAGATTCACACCGATACCCGAGCGGAGGCCACTGATCTGAAATCCAAATTGGATATGGGATTTTCATTTCTTGAACTGGCAAAAAAGAATGACAGTCTGACCGGGGGAAATATGGACTGGATCCCGCGCGGCATCCTGATCTATCCCGAGTTAGAAAATGCGCTGTTTGCGCTTGAACCGGGGACCTACAGCGATGTAATCGAGACAGAAATCGGTTTTCACATTCTGTTCGCCGCAGAAAAAAGCACAGAACAAAAACTCAACAATCAGACCTTACAGGTCATTCAGCGCCATACGCTGGAAAAATGGCTGCAGGAACAGCAGGAAAGCGCCGAAATCACAATTCTATAAGACAGAAGCCAGACGACAAGTGAAACTGTATGGGAAAAACCGGACCGAGTCCCGAGCTGATCGAACGCAGAAATAAACTAAAAAAAAGAAGACGCCAAAAATCCTGTAGTTCGCAACTAATGCTGATCCTTTTCCTGACAGTCATCTTTGTGGCCATTTACTTCGCCTGGACGGTCTCGAAGCGCAATCAACCTTATGTCAAAGCGCTGAACCAGGAAAAAACCGTTTGGTATGAGCAGACCTCGCAAATTCTGTTTCTGTCGCCAACCGCCAGCCCAACCGCTTCTCTTACGCCAACCATCCCAACACCAACGCCCTCGCTGACCAGCAGCGCGACGATCACACCGCCGCCAACACGGACCAGTACCGCCACTGCACTACTGCAGACAAATACACCGGTCGCGTTTCAACCTTCCGGCACGCCGCTGCTCCAACTGAACGCTGCTGAAACAGAGATCATCAAAACCCTGCTGGCCGCGGTGACACAGCCGCCTACGGCCGCCCCCACACCGGATATGTGGTTCGAAATGATCGGGAATCCGGGCGCGGTCAACGCTGACCTCGTTTATGCCAACGCGGGGTGCTCATGGATGGGTGTGGGCGGATTGGTCAGCGACAGCCGGGGCGACCCGATCATCGGAATTCATATTCAAATCGGCGGATTCAAGGACGAATCCATCCACGATGCGCTTTCCGGTCAATTCCCGGTTTATGGCGAATCCGGGTATGAGATCACGCTGGCGCGTCCGGTTCAGGAATTCAAGGACCCGTTGTGGATCCAACTTTTGAATGACGCGCTGGTTCCGGTATCCGAGAAGATTTATTTCAGACCGAGCAGCAACTGTGAAAAAAGCTTGATTTTGATCAATTTCAAGAAAACGAAATGAATGACACCCGTCATATAGCTTCTGCCGATGTTTCCTCAAGCCGCCGGGGATATTTTCTGTGAAGAATCACAAAAAACAGCAGCGCGGCACTGATTTGGACCAAAACCGCGGCAGGGAACACCTGCGCACCGCGCAAATCAAACAATTGGCCGATTAACCAGGGAACCACCATACTGCCAACTTCCGAAAAAGCAAAAACAATCCCGTTCACCCTGGCGGACATCGCGATTTTTTCCTTGATCATCAGCAGCATATTCGGGAACATAGATCCGGAGGAAGCTCCCACGATCAAAATCGTGAGCATAATCAGCCGAATGTTCTTTTGAAAAAAGACAAAACCGAAGCTGGCGATCAGCGTGATCAGCAATAAGATTTGCATAAAGCGATGCGGCTTCATTTTTGTCGATACCCAAACACTCAGAGACCGTCCGATCAGACAGCCAACCCAAAAAATCGAAGTAAAGTAAGCCGCAGTGGCTTCATCGGTCAAGCCGCCCATAAACAGAAAACCGGGCAGCCAGCTGGTGAACGTACACTCCGTCCCCACCATAAACAGAATGAATAAGCCGGCGAAAATCATGAAGGTCCAAAATGAGCGATGACCGGCCCCGTTCTGGTTCTCCAGCGCAGCGCTGCCGTCGGACGGGATTCGTGGGCTCGGAAGGAAGAAGACGTAGATCGACACCGGCACAAGAAGCGCGCCAAGGACAATGAGCGATCGCCCGATGGATCCGCCGGATTCCAGAGATCTTCCGATCAGAAAAGGCGTGGTGATGCTGCCGATTGAATAAAAAACATGCACCATATTCATGTAAGGGCCAGCCTCATCGCGGTAAAGCCACTGCATCAGCGTGTTGCAGCCCATATCAATAATATTTGCCGCGATGCCGATAAAAAACATCACCGCGAACAATTGCCATAGCAAGACCGTGTTGCCAAGCAGCGCCAGCGAACCGCCCAGGAGAAGCACACCCAGACCAATCAGACGATTGCCGGGGAACCGATCGAACAAACGGGACAGAATCAACGAAGATCCGATGAAACCCAAACTTCGGAAAAGATACAGATAACTGAGTTGGGCGACGCCGGTTCCGGTCGACTCCGCCAGCCGGTTGATAATCGGGCCAAGCGCACTGCCGATAAACCCAAACCCGATGAATGTGAAAAAGTAACCGATCGTTATCGGCAGGATCCATTTTTTGCGATTTTGTTCCTGAAGAAACATATCTCCCCTGTTCGACAGCCCAATTCATGCGTGCAAAGCTTGTTTTGCTGATCGAGGTAATCATACCATCAGGAACAAAAAATATTGCTATTTTTTCTCAATAAATCGGTAAAGATTGGAAGAAATGCAAAATAATTCGGGGGCCCAAAAAAACACCCCTTATCAGCGACAGTTAATCTCCTTACAAATATCATGTAAAATTATTGAATATGGAAATGAAAAGGCAAAATAAATTTCTTTACACATTTTTCTTTGCGGTTCTCCTGACAGGACTTAGTTCCTGCCAGCGCAATAATGGCACAGCCGAGCAATTATCCACCGAAGTGGCCGCCGTATCCACGCAAATTCAACAAACCATCGAAACGGACTGGACGCCGATCCCGACCAGCACGCTCCCCGTAACGCAACCATCGACAGCGACGAAAGAACCTGCTGTCTTCACCCATACCCCATCCGTAACGCCAACGGAAACCAAACAACCTCCCGCCGACGAAACCGAACAACCGCCTGCTGCAGAAACGAAACCGGAACAACCCGTGAAGAGCGGGACGGCCACTCCGGATACCCGTCCGTTGGCCGAGCACTGGCAAATCTGGCCGGTCCTGCCAACACTGACCGACAATGCCAGGAACATATTCCGCAAAGGGGTTGAAGAATTCGGCACGGATCCGCATGTTTTCTCCAAGATCGGGGATTGTCAATCCCATCCCAATGTTTTCTTGGGGATTTATGACATGGGCTACGAGGGCTTGCTGGCGGATGAAGATCTGTATTTACAGGATGCCATTAATTATTTTCAGGGATCGTTTTCGATTGAGAGCCTGGCTGTTCATGACGGCATGAGCGTTTCATCGGTGTTGACGACAACCTGGGCCGATCCCGCGGTCTGTGAACCCAACGAGAACGCGCTGGATTGCGAACTGCGCTTGCATAATCCTTCCATCATGTTTATCAATCTGGGTACAAACTGGATCAGCGGACTGGAAATGGATGTCTATTATGACTATTTATCCGAAATCGTCGAAATTTTGATTGAACGGGGCGTTCTGCCGATCCTGTCTTCAAAGGCGGATAACGTGGAGGGCGGAAATCGCATCAACCAGGTCACAGCGCAGGTGGCCCGGGATTATGACATCCCATTCTTCAATTTTTGGAAATCGGCACAGGGGCTGAACAATCATGGGTTGGCACAGGACAACCCGATTTATCTTTCGGTCAGCGCCTGGAACTGGCGGAATTATCAGGCACTGAAACTGCTTTATGAAGCGGGAAAATCATTGGACCTGTTCTGAACAAATGCCTGTTTTTAACAAAGAAAACCTCTGATTTCTCAGAGGTTTTTTTTGTTAAATTAGTGTCTTCCATAAAACTGCTCCGGAAGACGGAAACGACCTGAGCTTTTTTCCCCCTACTAGCTGCAAAGTGCTCATTCCTTAATTTAT
>CALCQT010000243.1 GCA_937894825.1 uncultured Anaerolineaceae bacterium | reverse complement strand
TGGCTATCACAAAGGCCTCTAGATATTCTCTCAGCTCCGATTTTTGTCCCGCCAATGTAAAAAACATCGCAGCATTCCGCGATAGAGGGCAGGTCCAGATCATTTCCGGGTGCGCAGAGCCCATAACCCAGCCGCGCGCCATCCAGATACAGATATAGTCCATATTTTCGGCAGATCCGGCTGATTTCAGCGAGTTCTTTCCTGGAGTAAATCGTCCCATATTCGGTGGGATTGGAGATATAAACCATTTTGGGCTGGGCGATATGCTCAAAACTTTCGTCATGGATATGACTGAGCCAGGTATGCTCAATCTGATCGGCGTTGATTTTCCCGTCATTGTGCGGCAGTGCCAGGACTTTGTGGCCTGTCGCTTCGATGGCGCCCGTTTCATGGATGTTAATGTGACCACTGGCCGCGGAAATGACACATTGGTGCGGACGCAGGGCGGCGGAGATGACAATCAGGTTGGTTTGTGTTCCGCCGGGAATGAAGTGAACCGCCGCGTTTTCACTCCGGCATTGTTTCCTGATCAGATTGGCAGCCTGCCGGCAATAATCGTCTTCGCTGTATCCGGGCGTTTGTTCTTCATTGGTGCGAATAAGTTTTTCAAGGATTTTAGGATGCGCGCCTTCACTGTAATCATTGCTGAAACGGATCATATCAGAACCCCCTGACCAGAACTGTCAGAATTTTTGTTTGAAATTGACTCTGTTTTTGTGTAGTCTATTTTACTCGGATTTTTGATCGTGCTGCCCGGTTCTGCGTATTTTATGTATTTGATGGACGATAAGAATCGTTTTTAAAATTTATTGAAATACGTGAAATGAAAAAACTGTCAACTAATTTGTAAGAAAAAGAAAAATATCATTATAAAATTATCATAAATAGCAAAAAATCTTTTATAAGCCTATGCATGATTCAGCTCATCTGATATCATTGAAGGTGCGCATAGCGCAACAGCCAATTGTATTGACTGGTTTTCCTCCATAAGGATTCTGTTTGTGCGTTATCCACTTCAATAAGGAAAGACCATTTCTTTATTGACAAAAAACAGCATCCGCTTATACTTGAAATAGTAACTATTATTATTACCAGGAGCTAATATGAAACGATATAGTATGCAACGTGACATGATTCTAAATGCGCTAAGACAGTTGGATCATCCCAGCGCGCCAGAAATCTATGAAAGAGTTCGTATGACATATCCTCAGATTAGCCTTGGTACCGTCTATCGGAACCTGAATGTGTTGGCTGAGGCCGGTGAAATTCTGCGCCTTACCTTCCAATCGGCGTCAGACCGCTTTGATCCGAACACGCACGACCATTCGCATGTCTTCTGTACGCATTGCGGTCGTGTTTTGGATGTGGAACATGGTTTACCCGGGGACCTGCTATCGCAGCTGGACGAATATGTATCCACGACGACGGATGTTGAAGTTAGCGGTCGCGAATTAGCCTTTTATGGCGTCTGTGCTGATTGCAGGGCAGCCGCAAAAAATCAGGAGTTCCCTCAAACAGCTGGCCATTCTTACGCAAAATCCAGCTAAAATCAACTGTTCAATTTTTTTCACGGAGGAAAAAAATGTCACTTATTGGAAAAGAAGTCAGTGAATTCAAAGCACAGGCATTTCATAAAGGTGCTTTTAAAGAAGTAACCAAAGCCGATTTGCTCGGAAAATGGTCCGTATTTGTGTTTTATCCGGCGGATTTCACTTTTGTCTGCCCGACCGAACTCGGTGATTTGGCTGACCATTACGCTGAATTTAAATCGATCGGCTGTGAAGTGTATTCGGTTTCAACCGATTCCCACTTTGTGCATAAGGCCTGGCATGATGCGTCTGACACGATCAAAAAGATTGAATATCCGATGATCGCGGATCCAACCGGAAAAATCACCAAGGATTTTGACGTCTATATTGAAGAAGACGGTATGGCTTTAAGAGGCAGCTTTGTGATTGACCCGGAAGCAAAGATCGTTTCCTATGAAGTGAACGCGAACAGCATTGGCCGGGAGGCTTCCGAATTGCTGCGGAAAGTACAGGCGGCTCAATTTGTCAACGAGCATGGCGACGAGGTTTGCCCCGCCAAATGGAAACCTGGCGAAAAGACGCTCAAACCGAGCCTTGATCTGGTAGGAAAAATTTAAACGTGGCCAACGCGAATCTTTACGATCTGATTATTATCGGTTCGGGCGGCGCAGGGTTGACGGCCGGGATTTATGCCGGCCGCGCCAGACTGAAGACACTGATCATCGGGAAGGAAAAACCGGGTGGTCAGATCTCAATCACTGCGGAAGTGGCCAACTATCCCGGCATTTTGAATATCTCCGGCGACGAACTGGGCAAAACGATGAAAAAACAGGCCCAGAACTTTGGCGCGGAATATCTGGAAGCGGAAGTTTCCGGGGTGGATTTTTCCGGCGATATCAAGAAAGTCACCACGACGGCCGGAAATTTTGAGTCGGTCGGTGTCATTGTGGCCACCGGCGCCCGCCCTCGCTCACTGGGGTTTGTGGGTGAAAACGAATACCGCGGACGCGGGATCGGCTACTGCGCTACCTGTGACGGCGAGTTTTTCTCCGGCATGGATGTGTTTGTGATCGGGGCCGGGTTCGCTGCCGCTGAGGAAGCGATTTTCCTGACCCGTTACGCGCGGAAAGTCACCGTGATTGCCCGGGAACCGGAGTTCACCTGTTCACAGGCAATCGCTGAGGAAGTTCTGGCGCACCCGAAAATCGAAGTTCGTTTTAACACCGAATTGATGGAAGTGGGCGGTGACCAGGTGCTGAAATACGCCGTTTTTAAGAACAACCAAACCGGCGAAATTACCCGCCATGAGGTGACTGCGCCGGATGCTTCTTTTGGTGTCTTTGTGTTTGTCGGATACCAGCCGGAAAGCGAACCTTTCCGCGGGCAGGTGGACCTGGATCGGGGCGGTTATATCCCGACCGACGCGGATATGCAGACCAATGTGCCCGGCGTTTATGCCGCAGGGGACATCCGCTTTAAGAAGCTGCGCCAGTTGGTGACCTCGGTTTCCGATGGCGGGATCGCCGCTACGGAAGCCGAAAAATACATCAAGGAAACAAAAACGCGTCTCGGTCTGACCATCGAAGCGGAAGGCCATGAAAATGCCGGGGAAGCCTCCGATGAATCCTTCCTGGATGACGACTTCAAAACCCAACTCGGACCGATCCTGGAACGGTTTGAACGGCCGGTCCAGCTGGCAGCGATTTTGGACCCGGATCAGGACGTCAGCCGGGAGATGAAGACGTTCCTCGAAGAATTCGCCGCGCTTTCGGACAAGATCCAGGTTCGCTACCTGGCTCCGGATAATGGCTCCGATCTTGTCCACCGGATCAATCCGGCCATTTATCCGACTGTCGCCATTGTGGACGCGGACGGAAATTATACCGGCATCCAATATCACGGTGTTCCGGGCGGGCATGAGATCAATTCTTTTGTCATCGCCTTGTACAACACGGCCGGACCCGGCCAGAAATTGGAACAATCTACACTGGATACCATCCGTTCCGTGGATAAACCGGTCAACTTCAAGATCGGCGTCTCCCTGTCCTGCACGATGTGCCCGGATGTAGTCGCCGCGACGCAGTTGATGGCGGTGAACAATCCGAACGTGGAAGCGGAAATCATCGACGTGGCGAAATTCCCTGAATTCAAATCGAAATACGCGATCATGAGCGTACCGGCGATCATTGTCAACGATCAGGACGTTCATTTCGGGAAGAAAACGCTGGATGAACTGGTGAGATTTGCACGGATCGAAGCTTAAGTTTTACAAATAAACATCGTATGACTGCTGCGGGAAGGAGGGCGCTCCTCGGTTGGAAGGGAGCCACCCTTCCTGACAGCAAGCGGATCCGGCAGGACAGCGATTCGGGATGCGAACAGGAGTATCCCTATTTTGCAAAACGCACATTGACAATTAGCACTTTAATTATTATAAATAAACTAAATTAATAACCGAAACACTGTGAAGGAAAGAGTACTCATTCGGGATGTTATCCAGAGAAGCTTCTGCGGTTGACCGCGCTGAGAGGAAGCGAACGGAATGAATGACGAAAATGGCTCCGGAGTGGCGCACTGAGATCCAGCGATGGCTTTAGGCTGCGACGGGAATTCCCGTTATTGAAGCGAAGTATTATCCGTCGGGTTTGATGGACGTACTTTTTGAGGTCCGGGCCGCGAGGTTTGGATAAACGGAAGTGGTACCACGGGGTTTCGCTCGTCTTCCTGATTTCAGGAAGGCGTTTTTATTTTAAGGAGGCAATCTCATGTCAAAAACGGCAGTTATCGGCTACCCTCGAGTGGGCAGCCAACGAGAATTAAAATTCTGGACGGAAGATTATTTCAAAGGGAAGATCTCCGCCGATGTCTTACAGGCCAATGCGGCCGAATTG
Source organism: uncultured Anaerolineaceae bacterium (assembly GCA_937894825.1). Classification (GTDB taxonomy): domain Bacteria; phylum Chloroflexota; class Anaerolineae; order Anaerolineales; family Anaerolineaceae; genus Flexilinea. The sequence continues at coordinate 3,780 of CALCQT010000243.1, read as the reverse complement.
CGCAGCAAACAATGGCTGCTTCAGCAACAGCGCGGGGTCGATTTTATCCCGTCTAATGATTTTTCATTTTATGATGGTGTGCTGGATACTGCGTTCCTGCTGAACGCCGTTCCGAAAGTTTATCGCGATTTGAGGCTTAGCGACCTGGATACCTATTTTGCGCTGGCTCGAGGCTATCAGGGCCCGAAAGGCGATGTGAAGGCGCTGTCGCTGCGCAAATGGTTCAACACCAATTATCATTATCTGGTGCCGGTGCTGGATGACGAGACGGAAATCCGGCTGAACGGCAGCGTCCCTTTTGATCAATATTCTGAAGCAATGGCGCTGGGCGTGCGGACCCGGCCGGTCCTGATCGGCCCGTTCACATTCCTGACACTGGCGGAATTGAAGGGCAAAAAGCGGCGTGAAGACTATACCGCCGCGGTCGTCGCGGTTTACCGGCAAATTTTTGAACGTTTTACGGTGCTGGGAACCGATTGGCTTCAATTGGATGAACCGGCGCTGGTCACGGATCTTTCCGCGGATGAAATTGCACTGTTTATTTCTATTTATCGCGAACTTCTGGCAGGGAAGGGCGGTCTCAAACTGCTGCTGCAAACCTATTTTGGCGATATCCGTGATGTTTACGCCCAGGTGACCGGTCTTGGCTTTGACGGCATCGGACTGGATTTGGTGGAAGGCAAACAGAGCAAGGATCTGGTTTTGGAGAAAGGGTTTCCGCAGGGTACGCTGCTTTTTGCCGGCGTTGTGAACGGAAAGAACATCTGGCGGAACGATTATGGCAAAACGCTGACACTGTTGAAAGAATTGGAACAATCGATCCCGCAGGAACGGATCGTCATCGGCACGTCCAGCTCATTGCTGCTGGTGCCGTACACTGTTGCGGCGGAGACAGCGCTTCCGGAAGAAGATAAAAAACATTTTGCTTTTGCGGAAGAAAAATTGCTTGAGTTGAACGATCTGAAAACCTTATTCGAGGATCCGAACTATACAGAAAATCCGCTTTATAAAGAGAATGCGGCGCTGATCCAATCAAGGAGCTCCCATCGGGATAATACCGTCGGGGATAAAATTTCCGCTTTGCGCAACGATGATTTCATCCGATTGCCTGTCTTCGCCGAACGGGAGAAAATCCAAAAGCGTGCCCTGGGGCTGCCTCTGTTGCCGACCACAACGATTGGTTCTTTCCCGCAGACCGCTGCGGTTAAAGCGCTGCGGTCTAAATTACGGAAAAACGAAATTACAGCGGAAGAATACAAAACGGCTGTGAAACAGAAGATTGCCGATTGTGTGGCGCTGCAGGAAGAAATTGGGCTGGATGTGCTGGTGCATGGCGAATTCGAGCGCAACGATATGGTGGAATATTTCGGTGAGAACCTGAACGGGTTTTTATTTACGCAAAACGGCTGGGTACTCTCTTACGGGACGCGCTGTGTGAAGCCGCCGATCATCCGGGGCGATGTGAGCCGCGGCAAGCCGTTCACGGTTGAATATATCGTTCATGCACAGCAACAGACGGAAAAACCGGTCAAAGGGATGCTGACCGGGCCGGTGACGATCCTGAACTGGTCCTTCCCGCGTGAGGACATCCCGAACCGGATCATTGCGTTTCAGATCGCGTTGGCGCTGAAGGAAGAAGTCGCCGATCTGGAGGCGAACGGCATCCGGATCGTCCAGATCGATGAGGCCGCGTTGAAGGAGAAACTGCCGCTGCGGCGGGCGGACTGGCGCAGTGATTATCTGGATTGGGCCATTCCCGCTTTCCGGCTGGTACATTCGTCGGTCAAACCGGAAACGCAGATCCATACGCATATGTGCTACAGCGAATTTGAGGATATTGTTCAGGATATCGATAACATGGATGCGGACGTAATCTCATTTGAAGCCGCCCGCTCCCATCACGCGATTGTGGATGCACTGGTGCGGGCTAAGTTCAAAACGGAGGTCGGCCCCGGCGTCTATGACATCCACTCGCCGCGGGTGCCGAGCGAGGAAGAGATTACCGCGGCAATTGTGGCGATCAAAGAAGAGATTGCGGTTGAAAAACTGTGGGTCAATCCGGACTGTGGGTTGAAGACGCGCGGCGAGCCGGAGACGATTGCCAGCCTGAAAAACCTGGTCAAGGCTGCCAGAGGCGTTCGCAGTACGCTCTGAACCGGCGCGAGAGTTTAAAAATAACGGAGTCCCCGGTTGGGTAGTGAACGGGGACTCCGTTATTTTTTTTATGCTACTGGCGGAGAAGCCAGTTCTCGGCATCTTCCTTGTCACGAAAAACAGCGAAACTTGTGCCGCGATTGGTTTCAGCCATGAACTCTTCGAATTTCTCCGTCAGTTTTTGGCCATCATCCAGGACTACAACCGTCTTCACGCGGTAATTCCCAAGCTTGAGCAGGATATTTCCTGCGAGACGGGAACTGAGATCAAAGAAATCATCCGCCAACGCGGAGGCATGGATCAAGACCTGACTGACCTCATATTCCATACAGGCGCCGACAATGTCCAGAGCGTCCTGTTCGGAAGCGAGCGGTTTTCCCGCTGAAAGAATGACGAGGTATTTCTGATTGTTTTTTTCGCGCAAATGATAGTTCATGGCTTTTTTCTCCGTTGACAGAAATCATAAGTTTTGACTGCTTTAGCGAATCAGCTGTCTGGCAATAAATTTACCATGAGCAGCTTGTTCCGACAACAAGAAGTGCGGAATAAAAAAAGGAACCAAGCTTCAACCGGTCGGCAGGAAGCATTTTGGTTCCCTCTTGATTGCCAGAAAATATCAGGCTGTTATGCGCGGACGGTTTTGAGCGCGTTCGCCCAGGGGATCAACTGATCGAGCATGGTTGTGACTTCGGCCTCGTGACGCGGATCCGGTTTGAATTCGCTGAAGTTTACGAAGTCGGTAAAAAGGGAGAACATGACCTGTGCACGGACGTCTGCAATCTGGATTTCAGCCATGATCTGGCGCAATTGTTCAACCGCTCTGGCGCCGCCCGCGGTTCCATAACTGACAAAACCGGCGGCTTTGTTGTTCCATTCCGCATAGATGAAGTCGAGCGCATTTTTCAACGCGCCGGAAGTGGAATGATTATACTCGGGTGTTACGAATACAAAGCCGTCAAACTCAGCAATTTTCTTTGCCCAAGCCAGTGTGTGTGCTTGCGAATATTGGTGAGCACTGGGCGGAACTGCTTCGTCCAGGAGCGGAAGGTTATAATCCGCGATATCGACGATCTCAAATTCAGCATCGCTGCGTTTTTTTGCCTGTTCATAAACCCACTTCGCTACAGTTTCCCCATTGCGTCCGGGGCGGGTGCTTCCGATAATAATAGCTATTTTTGCCATTTTTTTAGTCTCCTTATTATTTCTCATACGTTCCGTATGTAATTTATTTCATTAATATATCACGCTCGCACTCAGTGTGGTGACAAAATGCCTGCATTTTGAAGATTTCTAATAAATTATTAATCAGCAGGTAATGTTTCGAAATATTGAAAGAATTATCTGCGGTTCTTTTGTTTCAATTCGGCAGAATTTCATAAATTTCGAATAACCGATCTATAGGCTAATTATAGATTTATCTCCTCCGCGTATTTCGAAAACAATGTTTTATCGAACAATGGTTTGACTGTCAACCTTTGGTTGACTTAGCTAGATGCAAAAATCGATAATCGTTATGCTATAATGCGAAAAAAAAGACGAAAATCTGAAAAAAGAAACAGAGATTTCCTCAATTCGTTTTATGTAGAAGGCCTGATAAATGAAAGTATTAATCCTTACATTAACCGT
>CALCQT010000242.1 GCA_937894825.1 uncultured Anaerolineaceae bacterium | reverse complement strand
CCGAGTCACTTTTTGAATAATCGGGTTTTCGCGGCCCCCTGGAGACACCGCGCCCATCCGATTTAACCTCTCCTCGGAACGGTGCTTGTCTGTCGTCGGATCCAGTCTTTGCATCGTTCGCCTTGCGCAGCGGCCTGGAGGGGCTGCTTCCGGCTGTTTTTGCCGCTCCACGAAACGGCGTCCGTTTATCTCCGGCGCCAGTCTTTGCATACCCCGCTTTTCGCGGTGGTTTTGCGGTAGCCCGAGCAATGGGTTTCTTTGCCACCAGTTCCCGCAGCGCCTTCACCTCATCATCCTTCAGGTATGCCCATTCCTTCGGTTCCAGTCTTCCCAGCCACAGCGTTCCGATCCGAATCCGCACCAATTTGACAATCGGCAAGCCAATCCGCTTCCCAATTTCACGGATCTCCCTTTTGCGCCCTTCCCGCATGATCACACGCAGCCAAGCCCCATCGCCATGAAATTTGTGAATACGGACATCAGCCGGTTCTGTTCTTTCGCCATCCTCAAGAATCACACCGCGACGCCACTTGGTCAACTGATCTTCATCCGGTCGCTTCGCCACCAGCACCTGATATTCCTTCTCTTTTCCATAGCGCGGATGAGACAATTTATTGGCCAACTCGCCGTCATTCGTCAGCAGGACCAGGCCTTCGCTTTCAAAATCCAGCCTGCCAACCACAAACAAATCATCCGAATCCGGAACCAATGAAAAGACCGTCTGGCGCGGGTCATTCGCGGGACGGTCTGAAAGGACAAAGCGCGGTTTATTCAGCGCGATATATCTTTTTTCAGGCTCGTCATAATGCAGCGCCGCGCCGTCAATCAGGATCCTATCCCGATAGGGATCCACTTTCATCCCAAGTTCGGCCGGTTTCCCGTTCACCTGAACCCGACCCTCAATAATGATTGATTCACACGCACGCCGCGAACCATATCCGGCCCGGGATAATATTTTCTGGAGTCTTTCTTCCATTCTTGCTCTCTTCTTAATCAAACTTGTATCATTCAGCCAATGGTACACTTTTCAGTAATATCACCAACCTGTTTTGCTATTCTTTCAATATTTCAATTGACTCCGGTTCTCCCGGATCCAGATCAAATGGCGGCAGATCCTTAATCGAGGAAAGTCCAAAATACTGCAAGAATTCCTGTGTCGTGGCATAAAGCACCGGCCGCCCAGGCGTTTCAGCGCGTCCGGTTTCTTCCACCAATCCGCGATTGATCAGTCCGCGCACCACCCCATCACTGCTGACGCCTCGGATTGAATCGATCACCGGGCGGGAAACCGGCTGACGATAGGCGATAATCGTCAACGCTTCCTGTGCAGCCCGGCTCAGCTTCTGCGTCAATTCAATTCCGAGGAATTTTTCGACGAATAACGCCGCTTCCGGCGCCGTTACCAACCGCAGCCGATCCTCATGAAAAAGAAGTCGAATTCCTCTTCGTTCGGTCTGATAACGCTCTGCCGCATTCTGCGTCAGCATTTTTACCTCAGCAATGCTCAGGTTCATGGTTTCCGCCAATTGCGGATAAGAAACGGGCCCGGATGCGGCGAACAGAACCGCCTCAAGGACTGTCATATATTCGCTATCCCGATACTGATCTGAATCTGTCATGCTATAATTTCCAATGTTCTCGACAAATGAAAGGAGTTTATCATGAACAATCGAAAGCTAATTTTACCAGTGATTCTTATTTTGTCGCTGATTTTAACCGGCTGGGCATACCATCCAAAAGAAACCATTAAGGAGCAAACAGCGGTGATTGATCAGCTTTCCCAGGAAATTTCAAAAATCGAGCAACTTCCTTCCGGATCTCAGTTTTCACTGACAATTTCCGACGCCGATTTGACCGGCGCCGCGGGAGAATTTCTTGAAACCTACAAAACAGAAATTGAGCAGACACTCAAGCAATATGCGAATGTCAACTTGAAGGTGTCGGAACCGAAAGTGACTTTCTCTGCCGGAGGATTTAAATTATCACTCAAAGTGGGAATCAGCTTCGTGAAAGTTACCGCCAGTGCGGAAGGAACGATCACGCTTCAAAATGGCACGCCGATTGTGACACTGACCTCGGTGGATGTGCCGGTCGTCAGCGTTCCGGTTGCCGATGTAAACGCAACAATCCAGTCCTATGTCAACCAATACGCCGGCAGCATTAATAACGCTTACACAATCCTGAGCATTGAGACGCAGGAAGGATACCTGACTATAACCGGGATCAAAAAATAAAGTTGAGATGATCGCCGTCCGGATTTGGTACCGTGTCAATCAAAGACAAGCTCGTTTTCTGAAACGAGCCTTGTTTTTCTTAATGCTGTTCACGGTCGCAGTGGGAGCCGGCGGCTGCGGAATACTCGGGAGTTTCTCGACCGGGGCAGCGACGGAGCAAATCCAGGTGACAGTCGAACAAAGTGGGCAAATCAGCCGCGGAACGGCGCAGGTCGGCGCCACGGTGAGGCAGGCGTTGGAGACGATGAGCGTCCCGGTCAGCGTACAGGATATCGTTTCACCCGGCAGGGAAACCATCCTCACCGAAGATACGGTCATTCAGGTCATCGTGGTCACCGAGGAAGAAAGCAAAAGCCAGCGCGTCCTTCCCTATATCAGTCAAACCATTCGGAATGAATTGCTGCCGGAAGGGGAAACCTACAGTATCCAAAGCGGTCGGAATGGCCTGGAGGAACTGACCACCAAATCCGTCTATGAAGACCATCTGTTGGTCTCACAGACAATCACCAGCCGCGTCGTCGTTGAAGAAGCCATCCCGGAGATTCTGATGATTGGCGTCAAAGCAGAACACGCGCCAATTCAAATCCCGGGAAAAATCATCTACATATCCAACCGCAGCCTTTGGGTAATGCAGAATAATACCGGTGAACGCATCCCGTTGGTCACAACCGGAGACGTCGACGGCCGGATTCTGGACCTCTCCTCGAACGGTGAGTGGCTGCTCTTTTCCCGTGCCACGAAAGAAGACGAAATCAATTCTCTCTGGATGCTGCACATTTCCGATTGGAATGCCGAGCCGATCAGCCTGCGGATTTCCAATGTGATCCATTTTGCGGCCTGGCTACCCGGAGACGCGCTGCGCGTGCTTTATTCAACGGTCATCCCGCAGGAAAGCGCGCCGGGATGGAAAGCGGAAAACGATCTTCAACTGCAGGTTTTCAGCGACACCGGCATGATCCTGTCAAAGGAAACGATCCTCGACGCCAGTGAAGATGGGGTCTATAGCTGGTGGGGAACCGATTTTTTGTTGTCAGCGGACGGGAAAACAGTCGCTTATGCCAACCCCGGCAGTATCGGGGTCATCGACCGGTTGACCGGTCAAAAGACGCCGTTGGCCGCCATTCTGCCCTACGAAAAGACTCGCAGTGACTGGGCCTGGGTACCGGGAATCAGTTGGACCGCCGAACAGGACGGTCTGGTTTTTTCTTTTCACGGTGATATCTCAGGTGTGATTGAGACATTTGATCCGTCTGATTTCAACATTGGCAGAATCCGGATCGACCTGCCAATTCCGGAAGAAATTCGTTCGGAAAGCGGCCTTTTTTCTTATCCGGCCGCTTCGCCGCTCTTTAATAACGGGAATGCTTTGATCGCCTTTTTGGAAGCCGTCACACCCGCTGAAAGCGAAAGCAGCCAATATCGCATTCTGGTAATGAATGCGGACGGCAGCAACCCCCAAACGGTTTTCCCGCTGGAGGGCGGCGGCTACCTCAGCCCTCAGAAAATCCGTTGGGCGCCCGTGACGGAACAGGATCAAACCTGGCTTTCATTTATCTATCAGGGTAATATTTGGCTGGTCAATCCGTTCACAGGCATTTATAATCAGATCACCAGTGACCAATCCATCACTGGTTTTATCTGGGAATAACCAGCGGGAGCAAAGCCGACAAATTGGATTTATCAATAGAACCGGCTCAACGGGAGAAGCTCAGCCCCTGAGACTGAAGACAGGCTGATTTGAACAGATATCCATATTTCGAATTCCGGGAGGAAAAATGCGAATACTGATAACCGGAGCTGCCGGTTTTTTGGGCAGTCATTTGTGCGACGCGTACGTCGAGCAGGGACATGAAGTCATTGCGATGGACAATTTCATCACAGGGAACCCGAAGAATTTGGCCCATCTGGCCGGAAAACCGGGATTTTCCTTTATCCGTCAGGATGTCTCGAACTTTATCTTTGTTCCCGAAAAAGTTGACGCGGTGCTCCATTTTGCTTCACCCGCCAGCCCAAACCCGAAATCTCCTTACGGTTACACGAACCTTCCGATCCAAACGATGAAAGCCGGCGCGATGGGAACCCACAACGCGCTGGGCGTTGCCAAAGCCAACAAAGCCAAATTTCTGCTGGCCTCCACCAGTGAGATTTATGGCGATCCGCTGGAACATCCGCAGAAAGAATCCTACTACGGACACGTGGACACAATCGGCATCCGCGCGGTTTACGACGAAGCCAAGCGCTTCGCGGAATCGCTGACCATGGCCTATCATCGTTTTCATGACGTTGACACCCGCATTGTGCGAATTTTTAATACTTACGGACCGGGCATGAACCTGGATGACGGGCGGGTCGTCCCGAATTTCATCCAGCAGGCTTTGCGGGGAGAACCGCTGACCATTTATGGAGACGGACTTCAAACGCGCAGTTTTTGCTATGTCAGCGACCTGATCCGCGGAATTTGCGCTCTGTTGGATTCCAATGAGCATCTGCCGGTCAACATCGGCAACCCGGTTGAAAATACCATGATCGAACTGGCGGAGGCCATCAACCGGCTGACCAATAATCCTGCCGGTCTGGTATTCAAAAAAGACGCCCGTGTCGGCGACGACCCCCAGCAGCGCCGCCCTGATATTACCCGCGCAAAGACAATCCTGAACTGGGAACCGCTTGTCTCGCTTGAGGAAGGCCTGCTGAAAACCATCCCTTATTTTGAGAGGGCAATGAAGTAATTTGAACAAAAGAAAAAATGATCAGGGTTGAAGAAAACCTTTCTATGCAAGCAGAATGTAGGGGCGATCATCCCTGCCGGGGTGCTTCGCGATGCGCTCCCCTACAGGGCGCGTCGTTTATTACCTTTGACATCCGCGTAAAGGTGCGAATTTTCGTCTACGATGCAACAATGTTCTCAATTCAAATTTCTGGAAGGGAATTATTCAAATGCTCGAATTTATTAAGAAACCGGCCGAAAGAGAAAGATTCCTGAAATTTTGTGTGGTCGGTATTTTTGGAGCAGTTATCGACTTCGGCGTGATGAACCTGCTGCTCCAGCTGACTGCGGTCGGTTCAAGAATCGCCAGCACAATTTCGTTCATCGCGGCCGTTTGCAGCAACTTTCTCTGGAATCATTTTTGGGCCTATCCGGATTCCCGTCAAAAATCGATTGTCCATAAACTGGCCCAATTCTTCATTGTCAGCCTGATCGGTCTCGGCATCCGTTTCCTGCTGTTTCTGACGGTGGAAGAGCCAATCATCCGGCTCAGTGAACAAATTGTCCCGGAAAATTTCTTTTTAGATCCCGTGACCGTCGGGCACAACCTGACACTGGTAATTTCAATCGGAATTGTGTTGATTTGGAACTTTTTTGCCAACCGTTTCTGGACATATAACGACGTAGAATAAAACCTTAAAAATGGCGACACCAAGAATTATCGCCGGCTCGGCGAAAGGCATGCGTCTCCAGGCAGTCCCCGGAGACAGCACACGCCCGGTGACCGACCGGGTGAAAGAATCTGTATTTAATATTATCGGGAACGACATCGTCGGCGCATCTATGTTCGACCTGTTCGGCGGCACAGGCTCCATCGGGCTCGAGGCGCTCAGCCGGGGAGCGGTTTACGCGCGCTTTTCCGACGCCAATAAGAATGCGTATAAAACGCTGCAGGCCAATGTCCAACGCACCCGCTTTGAGAATCAGTCCAAAGTGATCCTTGGCGATATATTCAACATTCTTCGCACCATTCCGGACCGTGAGTTTGAATATATCTATGTCGCTCCGCCGCAATATAAAGAGATGTGGCAGAAAACGATGCGGATTCTGGATCAGAACGATGGCTGGCTTACAGACGATGGATGGATCATCGTCCAGATCCATCCAGTCGAAATTGAGACGCTGGAACTCGATAATTTCGAGGTGTTTGACGAACGTAAGTACGGCAGCACCGCGCTACTGTTTTATGAGCGGAAACAAACCCTCAATCTTGACATCCTTTCATAGCCCAATTCACAGCTTCGACGCGCAGAAAAGAGAAATCCGGCGACTTTGCCGGATTTCTCTTTTCCTGGAAGATCATACTTCGGTTGTCGATTCCAAACGTCCCAAACAGTCTTCAACAATCATCAACATGCGAGGGAGATGAAAAGGTCCCTTATAAATATTCCCCTTGCAGGCTGGAAGTGTGGGTGTTCCATCCCTGTGAAGATAACCGTACCAATCCCCATACGCCGGATCGGCAAATTTTGAGAAAGCATAAGCATCGATTTTCTCAAACCAGTCAAAATACTTTCTCTCTCGCGTCTCTTCATACAGCAAAATACTACTGATCAACGCTTCCGCTGTCGGCCACCAGAGCTTCATGTCATGTTCCAATGGCTCCGGAGGGAAGCCCAATAGATCTGTAAAAGCGTAAACACCACCAAACTCCTCATCCCAGCCAATCTTCAGCGCCTGCCGGAAGATTTCTTCCACAATCTGCAGCGTTTGCAGATTTTCAGTTTGCTGGGCCTGGGTCAGTAAAAACCAGCAGGCTTCGAGTGCATGTCCCGGATTAACCAACCGCCCGGCAGGAATGTCTTTCAAAAAAGTACCATCCTTGCCAACAGTTTCAAGCAAAATCCTGTGCTCACGATTGAAATGGTAACGCAGAATATCCGCCGTCAACGCTTCGGCATTTTCCTCATATTTCTCACAATAGGCGGGATCACAGCTTTCGAGCACATGCATCACATTCAAGAGGATCATCGGGACAGCCAGCGAACGG